>CAJTVE010000047.1 GCA_910579655.1 uncultured Allobaculum sp.
AAAAAGACAAGCTTGTAAAATGATGAGCAAACTTGTCTTTTCGTCGTGTCTTTTTAATAGGGTGTGAACAGTAACCTAAATTATGCTGATTTTCATCCGTTTTACTCAATATATTGTGTATTTAATGCACCACACAGAATTATTAGCCAGGCAATTCATTCTCCTTGCATTGCCTCTTCTTCCATCAGACGTTTTTGATTTTTGTTCTTTTACAGAGCAAAGATCTGGAATGGCCACTCATCCTTTGTCGGTTTTTGCTAGTTTCGAAAACTTTTTTTGACAGATGGACGCCTTTTAAACAGGACTTTTTTGCGAAACAATCGGTTCTTTTGATGACTTTGAGTACAATGAATGTAATGAGAAGTCCACATTGTCTTTGATCTACCTTTGAATATCTAACTCTTTCCAGATGGCTTCTCAAGTTTCTATTGAAGAAGATGCTAACATGCCTATAACTCAGACTCCATTCTCTTTAAATTCAAAAACTACTCCTAAAACCGATCAGACTGTCTCTGATTCCCCTTTGGCTGCTTCAACACCGGCAGCTTCTCTGGCCGAAAAAGCCCACCAGGCTGCGAAACTGAATTCTCTGCAGAAAATCCAGGGCCATTTTTCAACCATCAACCAGCACAAAGCCAAAGTGATGGAACTTTGTTTTCGCTGCGGCTTGTATAAACAGGGACTGCTTCACGATTTATCCAAATACAATCCGGTAGAACTGAAGACCGGCTTCAGATACTATCAGGGCTTTCGTTCTCCGATTGATGCGCAAAAAGAAGCTGAAGGCTACTCCTTTTCCTGGCTGCACCATAAAGGCCGCAATCCCCATCACTGGGAATACTGGCTCGATAACAGTCCGCATGGCATTCATCCGGTGGCGATGGAATTTAACTATGTCGTAGAGATGTGGTGTGACCGGGTAGCGGCCAGCATGATCTATCTGAAAGACAACTACAAAGATGATTCGGCGTATCGCTATTACAAGGATCATGAAAAAAATATGATGATTCATCCCAAAACTCAGCGTCAGATTGTCTATCTGCTTTCTTATCTTCGCCAGTACGGACTGGATGCAACCATTCGCAGAATCCGCAGACTTTTAAAGATCTACCGCAAAACAGGATCGGTTCCAATTTAGGGATCCGATCCTGTTTTCTTTTCTCTATAGTTTTTTCAAGATCCAGTCTCGCGATTGGATCGCCTGATTCCAGGCGGGGATCAAGCTTTGAATCTGCAAGATCTCAGTATTCACTTTCCGTCAGTGACAACAGTTCAAGAATCCGGGTCAGATCCTGCTCATTTTCATAATGAATCGTAATCGCATTCGGTTTGATCTTGACCGGAGTCTGGAAAAACTCTTCAAGCTGATGATTGGCTTCGCGAATAAAAATATTTTCACCGAAGGCCTGTTCGGCAGCCTGCCGTTCGGCTTTTTCTTTGGCCGTTTTTTCAGCTTTCTTACGGCTTTCCTGGAGCTCTTTGACTTTCTGCTCCATCGTTCGCACCGACCAGCCCTGCTCATAGGCCTGAATGGCGAGCTTTTTCATGGAGGAATCATCTTTAAGGGCTAACAGAGCGCGGACATGCCCCATGGAAAGTTTTTTATCAATGACCATCTGGCTGACTTCATCCGGCAGGCGAAGCAGCCGCATCAGGTTGGCAATATGTTCACGGGATTTTCCAACTCTTGCAGCCAGCTGTTCCTGGGTATAGTGAAGGTTTTTGATCAGCTGATCATAGGCGCGGGCTTCTTCAATGACATTGAGATTTTCACGCTGAATGTTTTCCAGCAGTGAAATTTCCATCATCTGGGTA
The DNA here is from genome assembly GCA_910579655.1 of uncultured Allobaculum sp. Lineage (GTDB taxonomy): Bacteria > Bacillota_I > Bacilli_A > Erysipelotrichales > Erysipelotrichaceae > Allobaculum. The sequence continues at coordinate 1,816 of CAJTVE010000047.1, forward strand.
TCATCAAAATCAACGACAATCGCCGGGATTTCCGTTTTATGCGCCAGCTTGCTTGCGCGCAGCCGCCTTTCCCCTGCAATCAGCTCATAGCCATGAATACTTTTCTTCACCAGAATTGGAGTAAAGACTCCATGTTCTTCAATGGAGGCAGCCAGTTCCTGCAGCGCCGCTTCATCAAAGATTTTACGCGGCTGATATGGATTGGGACGGATCTGATCGACTGGAATCTGCATCTGAGTGTAATGATCCGAACTGCTTTCGCCATTTTGAATGTCATCCAGCATGCGGGTGATATCCCCGCCGAAAATCGAAGACAGACCTTTGCCTAAACGGCTGTTCTCTGAATGGCTCGCACTCATACCAGATCGTCTTCTTTCAGATGCAGCATTTCCCGCGAAAGTCTGGCGTAAGCCTGGGCTCCTTTACATTTCATATCGTATTCAAAGATTGAAACGCTGCGGCTGGGTGCTTCTGAAAGCTTGACGTTGCGGGGAATTGAATTCTGATAAACCAGACGGCCAAATGTCTGCCTGACTTCCTGAGATACGTCCACCGAAAGTCTTGTCCGGTAGTCAAACATTGTCATCAAGATGCCCTCAATAGAAAGATGCGGGTTGCTTGTCTTCTGGACCAGGCGAATGGTCAAAAGCAGCTGGGTCACACCTTCCAGCGCATAGTATTCACACTGCACAGGGATTAAGACACTGTCAGCAGCAGTCAAAGCATTGGTATTGAGCAGACCCAAAGAGGGTGGACAGTCGATCAGGATGAAATCGTACTGGTCACGCACCTGTTCCAGGGCATTTTTGAGCAGATTTTCCTTGCCTTCTCCTAAACGGTCCATGGCCAGATCTGCACCTGCTAAGGACATGTTGCTTGGCAGAACATCAACGGGTGTTTTATCCCCAGGGACAATTGCCCGCTCAATGGGAAAGTCTTCGAGAATAACGTTATAAACAGTTGGCTGTCCATTGCTTTTAAGAGCACCAAGTCCCTGAGAAGCGTTGCCCTGCGAGTCAAAGTCGACCAGCAAAACCTTATTGCCCAGTCTTGCCAGGGCGCTCGATAAGTTGATGGCGGTTGTGGTTTTGCCTACCCCGCCTTTCTGGTTTGAAATTGCGATGATTTTAGCCATCTAAATCCTCCAGTGGTTTTTTCTTAATCAAAGAGTAATTCCGCGGATATTTGGCCGGAGTTGGTGCCGTTTTGCGGAAGGTAATAATCGTACGCTCCCCCTCTTTGCCCAGTTCAAACTGATCAATCGATGCAGCTTCAACATGAAGGGCTTTTAAGGCAGGCGCAGCGTTTTTCAGTTCAGTCAGACCGGCTGCTCCTTTTAAGGCGATAAAAGCGCCATCTGGTTTTAATAATGGAATGCAAAGCTCAAGCAGAATCGAAAGTCTTGCCACTGCTCTTGCACTGACCACATCAAACTGACCGCGATGCGTTTTGACAAAATCTTCTGCGCGTTCGTTGACGATGGTCACATTGGCCAGTCCCAGCTGCTTTTTGACTTCCTCTAAGAATTTGCAGCGTTTAGCCAATGGTTCAATGAGCGTAAACTGCCGGTCTGGCCAGACGATAGCCAGAGGAATGCCAGGAAAACCGGCACCGCTGCCTACATCGGCCAGTGTTTTAAAATCTGCATGTAAAAAAGGAACGACAGAATCATAAAAATGCTTTTCCCATACTTCTTCTTCTTGCGTAATCGCGGTTAAATTCATCTTCTGGTTCCACTCCTGAAGAAGATGCAGGTATTGTTCAAACTGATTGAGCTGCCGCTCATCAAGTCTGAGCCCATCTTTGGCCAGACTTTCCTGGAATGTTTGTTTATTCATGACCCTAGTATATCGCATGACAGCTTTTCTCTTGCGCTCCCCGCCAGTCTGAACCATGGAACCTGCAAAGAAAAGAAAACTGGCCACTCTTTCAGGAATCCCTTTCATGAAGCCAATGATTCAACGAGATTCTTTATCTGGAGGAGTTATCTTCCAGATTCGAATCCCCTTACAAACCAGTCTATTTGCGAGTCATTTTTCATTCACCATTTCCTTAGAATCGATCAGAAATTGGCTGTTTTTCGCTTCTTTTTCCGGAATTTGGAAGTCTGGTCAACAAAAGAACGCAGACTTAACCGAATTTGTTTATGAATTTTGTTTTCTCACAAGTTTACATGGTTTTTGTTTGGCTTCTTTCAAATTCTGACAGGTGAGATGATACACTAGTTCCATGAGCAAAAATGTGAAAACAAGACTGAAACCAAAATTCCGCTATGGATTTTATGGCATGATCGCCGGAATCGTGATCTGCCTGATCGTCGGCGTGGGCGGCTGCTTTACCTTTGGTCACGCAACATCGAACACCGAAATCACCAGCACTACCCTGAAAGCCTCTCTGGAACAGGCTTCAGATCTGATCACCACCAAGTACTACTACTCTGATATCGGTAAGTTTGATAACTCTTATGAAATCAATGGCTGGAGCATCCCCTTCACGGGAAAGAACTTCATTCTTTCCTACCAGGGCGAAGCTTTACTGGGCTTTCAGACCGATCGAATGGAAGTGAAAGTCAATGGCAATACCATCAATGTAACCTGCCCTGACATCCAGGTTTTATCCAACTCCATTCCATCTGAAACTGTAGAAGTCTACGACCAGTCCTTTAATATCTTTAACCAGGTCACTATCAACGACTATCTTGCCTTTGAAACGGAACAGAAAGCCAAAGCTGAAGAAAAAATGGCTGCCAATGGTACCTTTGACCGGGCGCGTGAAGATGCAACCAAGGCGATTACCGAACTGCTCAACATGATTCCGGAAATCAAGTCTGGATATAAGATCAACGTAACCTTCGATGCAGCGCTCAATCCGCCTGCCCAGGAAGGAACAGACGCTGTTTCTGAATCATCCACAGAAAACCAGGATTCCACTTCCTCTGACTCTGAAAGTCAGACAGACTCTGAATCCGAAACTTCTGAAGATTCCCAGGAAAGCTCAGAACAGTAATCATCCCAGACCTTTCGGCCAATCACCCGCAGATTTGTGATTAATCATCAACAATCCTGCCTCAATCCTTAAAGCGGACTGACCCGAACCTTTGAAAAAGGATTCGGGTTTTCTTTTTGGCCCTCTCCAAACTGCCGGCCTACAGGAAAGGGAACAGACAGAAAAAGGCCCAGAACGCTTTTTCTTAAGCCTTCTGAGCCTCTTATTTTTCAGATCTGCAAAACAGTTTTTGATGTTCTTTTTGGGAGGAAAATTTGAGGAGCGCTGGTGTCTGATCCTTCTTTTCTAGCGGATGAAGTTGGTGAAGATATGCTCATCTTCTTTGACAGGCAAGCCATCTTTTTCCTTCTGGGCCGCAATGGCTTTGATCAAAAAAGCCATATTTCTTCCGAGTGTGCGCATGATTTGTAAACCTTCGCCATCCTCCCTGGCCTCGCCGGCACTACGGCCATGAATGGAGTTCCAGTATTGGGAAGAAACAACCGGCATCTGGGAAATGGTAAAGAATTTATTGAGCTGATCGAATGTTGCGGATGCTCCGCCTCGACGACAGGCGACAACCGAAGCCCCCACTTTCATCGTTTTATCAAATGGAGTGGAGTAGAACAAGCGAGTTAAGAAGGCAGTCAGGGTTGCGTTGGCCTGGGCAAAGTAAACCGGAGAACCCACTACAATTCCATCGGCTTCTTCGAATTTTGTTGCGGTCTCGTTGACAAGATCATTGAAGACACATTCGCCATGCGTGCGGCAATAGCCACAGCCAATACAGCCGCGAATATCCTTGTTGCCAATATGGATCCATTCGGTTTCAATTCCATTTTCCTGTAAAGTCCGCTCGACTTCTTTGAGGGCAATGGCGGTATTGCCATTGGGATGGGCGCTTCCATTGATCACTAAAACTTTCATCGGTGTTTTCCTCTCCTGCCATAAGGCATTGTTGTTATTTTTCAATTCTAAACTTTCTTTTCTCTTGCCTGGTACTTGTTCTTTGCCTGATCCTCGACTTTTCATTGAATTTGCTGTTCGTTCATATTTACATCCTGAATGATTATTCTCATCTTTCAGGACTGAAAGAACTGCTTTTCTGAACCGATACTCTATTTTCGTTTCAGATAAGAGTAGGAAATCAGCTCCATGGAATGATCAGCCGGCCACTCTTTTCGCTTTTCAAAAATTTACTGAGGCTGTTTGAGCAGTTCCAGATACCTGGCCCGATCACGTTCAGGAATTTCCAGCAGGTCCATTGCTTGTTCGCTAGAGAGATGAGCGTTTTTCATGATTTTTTGAATCGAACGTAAGGATTCTTTTTGAATTCCTTTCTGGATCCCTCTTTCTTCGATTGATTCGCTTAAATTACACATTTGGGCAGCCTCCTTTTTCATCGATTGGGTCATCTGAATTCCATAGTTATTTTGAAGCGTTTCTGCTTTTTCAGCCGCGCTTTTGATATCAGAAAGCAGAATGTCCAGCATTCTCTGCGTACCATTCTAGTTTTTTGTTCCAGACCCGCCAAGACATCTGAAAGAGAAGCAACAGGATTTTTGTAAAGTAAGGAGTGAACAGCCAAAGAAAGAAGACATTGCCAACCAGTCTGTCAATGGATCTATAGCTGGCTCATTTCCGTTTCAAATTCGACTTTGAAGCCAGAAATAATCGTCTTCAGTTTGCAGAGAATAAAATCAGAACAACAAAAAGACCGCTCCCTTGTTTTTCAAAGAGAGCGGTCCTGATCGAAATCGACGATCCAATTACATGAGCGGCTGCCAAAAGAGCGGACTGGTCAAATGTTCATGGATCCAAGTCTTTTGAAGTTGGCAGCCGCACGATTTCTTCACTTTCGTGTTTTGTTTCTTTTGCTGCCCTGATGAATCAGCGAAGTCAAGTCAGGGCGGTCAGATCCAATATGAACTGTTTAATATCTATCCCTGTCTATTAGGCAGCTTCTGGTTTGGCCTACAGGCTTTGCATATAGCGATCCATCTGCTGGGCAATCAGTTTCGATTCCGCTACCGCATGAACAACGGTTTTTGCTCCAGTTACAACGTCACCGGACGCGAAGACACCTGGCATTGTGGTCTGGCCATTTTCATGGACTTCAAGATTGCCGCGTTCATTGAGCTTCAGGCTTGGATCGCGGGTGACCAGGCGGTGCTGAGGAACCTGGGAAATCGCGACCATGACGGTATCACAGGGGACCAGATGCTCTGTGCCTTCGATCACCACAAGTTTTCCTTCTTCATTGAACTGAGTGTCAGCCAAGATGACGCCTTCGTCCGTAATGCGAACCGGGCTTTTCATGTATTCAAAGTTTACGCCTTCCAGAATCGCGTATTCCTGCTCTTCCCTGGAAGCCGCCACTTTATCCCGGCGAACATAAACCGTCACCTGATCGGAACCTTTCCGAACAGCCGTTCTGGCCGCATCCATGGCCGCGTTGCCAGCACCGATCACCGCCACACGCCGGCCTAAGTCATAAACATCCGGGTCGTTGAGGTAGTTAACCGCATATTGCACATTTCCATACGTTTCCCCTGGGATATTGAGGCGTTTGGGTCTCCAGGCACCCGTTCCGATGAAGACGGAGCTGTATCCATCATCGAGCAGATCCTGAACACTGATGGCGCCGCCAATGGCCATATTGGGACGGATCTGGATATCCAGGGCTTTTAACTTTTCGGCATACCGATCGAGAATGGTGCGCGGCAGACGATAATCGGGAATGCCATAGCGCATGATGCCGCCGATTTTTTCGCGAACTTCGAAGATTGTCACTTTATAGCCTTTCTCGCGTAATAATACGGCGATGGTAATGCCCGCTGGACCGGCACCGATCACGGCTGCACGCTTGCCGTTCCATTCTGGAAGGTCGTGATGGATTCTTTCGAAGCAGGCATCGGAAATAAAATGTTCGATGTCGCTGATCGCAACAGGATCGCCTTTGATCCCTTTGACGCAATGGCCTTCACATTGCGCCCCATGGTCACAGACCAGCGAGCAGATGATGGACAGGGGGTTGTTTTCAAACAGCATCTGCGCAGCGGTCATGGTTTCGTTTTCTTTGAGCAGCCGGATCATTTCCGGGATATTGGTATTGATTGGGCAGCCTTTCCGACATCTCGGATTGCGGCACTGCAGGCACTTTTCGGCCTCTTTGAGTACGTTACTCATCCTTTTCCTCCTTGGATTGTTATTCAAACTGATCTTTAAAGCTCAAAGCGGCCGTCAGGCTGATTCATTTCTGTCCTTTGGCGGCTTCTGGCCGATCCGTTTTTTCTTATCAATTCTCTGTACTTTTCTTAATCCTTCTTATGCAAGGCCTGTCCATCATATTGCATCGCTTACAGATAGTCACGATTGTGCAAAATCTATCAGGCTGAGGGTTAAAAACGAGTGATTTTTGCGGATTTCGGGGATTTTTGATCCGGTTTCTTAATTTTTCGTGTTTCCTGGTCTGGCTTTTGCGTTCCAGGCTTTCTGGTCTGACTTCTGGATTTTGATGGCCACACAAAAAAGGTCCCGATCATCAGAATGCTCTGACAACCAGGACCTGCCTGACGTGATTCAGTTTTTGTTTTATGTGCGATTGATCGTATTTTGGACGGATTGATCAGAAGAGCGGACTATTCGTCTTCGTCCTCATCGAGATCTCTGTCATCGTCTTCATCGTCTTCGATGGGGACTTCTTCGGAATCGTCCCCCTCATAGCGAGCGTTTTCGCTTTCATCTTCAACACTGATGGAATCAGTATCAACGATGGTATGAGCGGAAGACTGACGTTTGCGCAGATCCCAGGTGTTTCCTGGTAAAGAGGCGAAGCGGCCATCAATGGACAGGTCGCTGTAGAACTGAGCAATGTTGTCATCGGACTGAGAAGGAGTGAATCCCATCTCTTTGGAGACGATTGTCCAGAGGTCCAAGAATTTCATGGCTTTCTTTTCTTTGGTCAGAATATCAAAAGCCAGTTCAATCATTGATTTTTTCATAATTGCTAATTCTCCTCATTTATCCAAATAGATCCAGTTACATAGATTCTGGCGCGCTGACCCCAATCAGGCTCAACGCATCCGCCAGAACGATCCGCACTGCTTTAAGCAGGCCGATTCGTTTGGCACTAAGTTCTGGATTGGCAGGGTCATTGACCTTGCAGGCCGAATAGAAGCTGTGGAACTTCGAGGCCAGATTCTGAATGTAGTGAGAAATCTTGTGCACCTGACGGGTTTTGGCGGTCTGAGCGATAACCGATGGGTATTCGGCAAGCGTCTTGAGCAGGTCGATTTCTTTTTCATGGACCAGACCTTCATAGTTTTCAGGTTCTGGATAGTCTGCATTTTTGAGAATCGAGCAGATTCGGGCATGAGCATATTGAGCGTAGTAAACCGGGTTTTCATTGGTCTGGGCTACGGCTAAAGCCAGATCGAAATCCAGGTGGGTATCCAGCGCCCGGGCACTGAAGAAGTAACGGGCGGCATCGACACCAACCAGATCGATCAGGTCATTGATGGTTGTGGCATTGCCAAGACGTTTGGACATTTTGACTTCTTCGCCATTGGAAACCAGACGGACCATCTGAATGATATCGACACTCAGTTTATCCGGATCGTTGCCAAGAGCGGCCATAGATGCTTTTAAACGTGGGATGTAACCATGATGGTCAGCGCCGAAGAAATCGACGAGCATGTCAAATCCGCGCTGGTATTTATCGTTATGGTAGGCGATGTCAGGAACCAGGTAAGTTAAAGAACCATCCTGTTTGCGCAATACCCTATCTTTATCATCTTTAAAGTCAGTGGTTCTAAACCACAACGCCCCATCCTGCTGATAGGTGTAGCCGTTACGGTCCAGAATCGCTAAGGCTTCTTCCACACGCCCGCTGTCACGCAGGGCCTGTTCGGAAGACCAGACATCAAAATGAACCCGGAAGCGGTCAAGGTCTTCCTTGATCTTGTCCAGTTCAAAGGCAATTCCTTCCTTGCGGAAGAAGTTGAGGGTTTCATCCGTTGGTTCCAGATAGAGGTTCGGGAAGTCTTTGGCTAACTGTTCTGCTTTTTCTTTGACGTCAGCACCCAGATAGCCGTCCTGACCGATTTCAGCTTCCATGCCGTGTGCCTGGACATAACGGGCCCATAAGGATTTGGCCAGATTGGTGATCTGGTTGCCGGCATCGTTGACATAGTATTCACGAGTGACATCATAGCCGCCTTTTTTCATAATGCGGGAAATGCTGTCACCCCAGGCTGCGCCGCGCGCATGGCCGAGATGCAGACTTCCAGTCGGGTTGGCCGATACGTATTCGAGATCCACTTTGATGCCATTGGCTGGATGTGTGCCGTAGTTTTCTTTTTCTTCCAGGATCTTCGAGATGATTTTTGAATACTGGTCTTTCTTCATGACGAAGTTGATGAAACCAGGACCGGCAATCTGTGCGCTCTCGATTTCATCTCCGGATAGATTTTCAACCAGGCCTTCGGCAATCAGCGCTGGTTTTTGGTGCAGGGTTCTGGCGAGTTTCATGGCCAGGTTGGTGGAGTAGTCTCCCTGCTCTTTGCGTTTGGGGATTTCAATGATGATCTCACTTGGTTCCAAGTCAAGATCAAAGGCTTTTTTTGCTGCAGCCTGTAAAGACTGGCGTAAAGCGTCATCCATCGCTCCCATTCCATTCACCCTTTCTTTTTTTATCTGTTTTTTGATTTCTCTTTTACAGTTTGGAGGGATTTTATCAAATTTCCGGCCGTTTTTTCTGTTTTCTGAAAATTCAACTTTAAATTCTGAAATTCCTGTGCATCTGTTGTTAATTTTCTAACTAAATGGCCGGATTTTTACAAATCTGGTCACGCAATCGATCGATTTTCAGTACAGATTCTTCAAAAAAACAGGGATTTGGGCTGGTGATTCTGATTCATTCAAACAGAGAAAGTCACTCTTTTTCCATTAACAGAAACTCAAAAAACTGATCTCCGTTCAGTTTGTAGGAGACTTTTGTACTTTGGGCGTTGCGTTCGATCTCGACATCTGTGATCGGTAATTTCAGCTCTCCGTAGGGGGTGAGAATGCGGGCGGTTCCAGTGCCTTTATCCTGTAAAGTGATCAAGCTTTGAAAGTCGCCGTTATTTTCGATCATGACGCCGCGCATCAGGATCTTCCAGACCATATGGGTATTCTCATTTTTGAGAGTGATGATCTTCGATCCTTCTTTCAGTTCTTTCATTTCGGCGGGGCCGTCAAACATGACTTCGTGATTGACAGTATCCTCTAAATAAACAGTATTTAACATAGCGAAGAAAGTGTAGCATAAACTTTTTTTGATTCCACAATTCAGCACTTGACAAATTGGAAGATTCGACTTTCCTGCGGGAGTCTGGTTTCTTTCTGTACCTATATTCTTTTCATATTCAATCTTTTATAGATACTTTACCTTCAGACTTCCACAGATCCATTCAATCGACCATCAAATCTGTTGCGTCCTTTGTTTCCTTCAAAATCTGCCGGGATCTTGGTGCTTTTCTTTTTGCCCTGCCCGAATAATTTTTCCTGTTCTCCTTTTTCATTACGATCTGGACTGAATTTTTCTTGCGGTTTGTTTCGGCTTCTTTCTGGCCGATCATGAACTGCTTTTTCTCGGATTTCTTAGCTGTCTGGGTTTGCGTCCTGACCGATTCCCCTTCGGGCGGCCCATTTTCTTCTCTTTTCACTTTTTCCGACATGTTTTTCAACATTTTTCAGAAAATTTTCTGAAATTCTGCTACTTGCAGTTGAAAGATTTCTTTTCATTGTTTAGCCTTAAGCCCATAGACAAAACCAATGCGGCAGAAAAGTAGCCTGTTTAAAAGTCTGCAAGCGAGTTCTGGAAGGTGGAAGCAGAACGAGATGGGAATGGGTGAATGGCCTGCCAAGGGCGACCTGAACAAAGCAATCAGTAGGGAAGACGTGTGGTCTGCGTTAGAGGACCGGCCATGTGATGGCATGGTAAAGTGGGCAGAATTTCTGTCAAATTGGGTGGTACCGCAGGAGCATATCGACGCTTTTGTCCCAGTAAGAGCGATCTTCAGGGCAAAAGCTTTTTTCTTTCCTGAAGATGGCAAATCCATCAATCCAACATCAACGCAAAAGGAAAGGACACTAAATCTTATGAACGAACAGACAATCCCTTACAAGATTTATCTCGAAGAAGACGAGATGCCCAAGTACTGGTATAACCTGCGGGCCGATATGAAAAACAAGCCTGCTCCCCTGTTAAATCCGGCTACTCTCAAGCCCATGGCCTTTGAAGACCTTCAGCCGGTCTTCTGCGGCGAACTCATTGAGCAGGAACTGGATGATACAACGCCTTATATTGAAATTCCAAAAGAAATCCGTGATTTCTATAAAATGTACCGGCCTGCCCCACTTGTGCGGGCCTATAACTTAGAGCGCAAGCTGGGCACTCCAGCCAAAATCTACTACAAGTTTGAAGGCAACAATACTTCCGGCAGCCATAAGCTAAACTCCGCGGTTGCACAGGCTTACTACGCCAAAAAGCAAGGCCTGAAAGGCGTAACTACTGAAACCGGTGCCGGCCAGTGGGGAACTGCGTTATCGATGGCCTGTGCCTATCTTGGACTCGATTGCCAGGTGTATATGGTCAAAGTCTCCTACGAACAGAAACCCTTCCGAAGAGAAGTCATGAGAACGTATGGGGCCAATGTGACACCAAGTCCATCCATGACAACCGAAATCGGCAAAGAAATCCTGCGCAAACATCCAGGAACGACTGGTTCGCTTGGCTGTGCCATTTCTGAAGCCGTTGAAGCAGCTACAAAACAAGAAGGCTATCGCTATGTTCTGGGCAGTGTGCTCAACCAGGTTTTGCTTCATCAGAGTGTCATTGGTTTAGAGACCAAAACAGCGCTGGATAAATATGGAATCGAACCCGATATCATCATCGGCTGTGCCGGAGGCGGATCGAATCTTGGCGGCTTGATTGCTCCCTTCATGAGAGAAAAACTACGTGGAAAGAAAGACTATCGAATTATCGCGGTTGAACCCGCCAGCTGTCCTTCGTTTACCCGCGGCAAATATGCTTATGACTTTTGCGATACAGGCATGGTTACGCCTTTACAGAAGATGTATACCCTTGGAAGCAACTTCATTCCTTCCGCCAACCACGCCGGCGGCCTGCGCTACCATGGCATGAGTTCTACGCTTTCCCAGCTTTACCATGATGGATATCTGGAAGCTGTTTCTGTTGAACAGACCAGCGTCTTTGAAGCGGCCAAATTCTTTGCGCAGGTTGAAGGAACACTCCCTGCTCCCGAAAGCAGCCATGCGATCCGCGTGGCGATCGATGAAGCACTCAAATGTAAAGAAACCGGTGAAGAAAAAACGATCGTCTTTGGTCTGACCGGTACCGGCTACTTTGACATGGTGGCTTATGAAAAGTTCAACCACGGTGAAATGTCGGACTACATTCCAACTGACGAAGAACTCGAAGCCAGCTTTGCCCAGTTGCCAGTTGTGCCAGAAGCCTAAGACTTTGAATCCATTCTGATTTCTGATTTTGAATCGATGTCGTACAACCAGAATCCCGGTTTTTCATCTCCTTTTCAGGATTCTGGTTTTCCATAGGTAAAACAGAACGTTCTGTTCAACTTTCAGGCTCAGTTGGACAGAGGTGCACTCTGTTTGCGGGATGCAAGGCTCTCCTTCCCGAAATTCGTCTTACTGGACGTTTCTTGATCTGTTTGTTTATTCTCTTTACCCTTGCATCCTTCGGCCCTTCCTGTGTGTGGACGGGCCTTTTTTGCGTCAAAAAAGAGCTCTGTCCAAAGACAAAGCCCTCAAATCTGGAATTCTGCTTGTCTGTTTTTTTAGACCCCTTCTGGTCGAATCCGGATGTCTTAACGCTTGCGATAAGCCAGGATAAAGCCAAATGAAGCCCCGGCAATGCCGCCGATGACATGGGCCATCTGCGAGATGTTATCCGTGCTGATGACCCCCGCAATGATCTCCTGACCAAGATAGAGGATCACAACCAGAATCATCGTGACTGGAATCTCGCCGTGGCGAAAAGACGTCATGCTGCAAAGAATAATGAATGCAAAGACAACACCACTGCAGCCAATCAGACCATTGGTCGTGACAGCCATATTGGCGATTGCGGTCAGAATCGCGGTAAACAGGATAATGATCAGGGTATTTTTCGAGCCATAGCGCTCCTCCACAACGGGTCCCGTCAGCAATAAAAGCATCATGTTGCTCATAAAGTGATTGACAGAGGCATGGCCAAGGATATAGGTCACCATCGTCACATAAGTCTGAATCTGGTTGAGCGGGGCTCTTCTTGTAATCAACCAGTCCATATACCGATAACCAGTCAGTTCCGAAATAATCAAAACCCCAAGACAAAGAAGTGCAAAAGTCAGAATGACCGGTGAATTGTATTTCAATCGTAATCGCATGTATTTCCCTTTCTGAGCAGAAACCACTGTCCCCAAAAGAGGCAGGTCTGTTTCTGTTGGCGAATCTAGACTCACAGCCGTATATTCCAAAATTTTAAACCGGATCGGTTCAGAAATTCTTACAGTTTCCTGTTTGTATGGATTTTGTCCAGGAAAACGGTTTGTCCTGGACGAAAAGCGCGATTCAGCAAGATCAAACGCAGCCGTTATTGTCTTCCAGCCCGAATAAAAGCATGCAAACAGTAACAAAGCCAAAAGCAGAACTGAAAGCAGAAACAAAACTAAAATCAAAAACGGAAACAAAAACGGAAACAAAAACGACAGCATTCCCTTTCTGCCTCGTTGGTTTGAAACGAAAGGGCGTGCTGTCCTTGAAAATATCGATTATGATTTTCCTTTATTTTTTAGAGAAATGTCTGTTTTGGAGAAATCACTGATTATTGAATCAGCAATTACAGCTGATTGGTCTGTTCAAGATAGTTGTACAGAGCACCAATCAGGTTAGCATCACTGGAGAAGTGGCAGGCTTCAACAGCGGGTTTGCTTGCCGGAAAATAGACGGGCAGACGATCATACTGGCGACTCATGACTTGATTGAGAGTTTCAATCAGAATGGGCTGGCGCGAAATCCCGCCGCCAATCGCAACTTTTTCGACGTCCAGCGCGCACTGCAAACCATAAAGACCAGTGGCCAGGGTTTCGCAGAACCATTCAAGTTCTTCGATGGCCTGAGGGTCGCCATTGTTTACGGCTTCAAAGAAGGTACGCCCGTTGGCTTTGGCTGGATCCTGACCGGTTGCCAGGGCATGCCGGCGAACCATGGCGCTGGTGCAGTTGATATCCGACCAGGCCTGGTGATTGGCCATAGTCCGTCCATTCCAGTTGGTTGGAATCGGGGAGAACTCACCCGCCGCAAAGGTATTGCCTTTCCAGAGCTTGCCATTGATGATGACAGCTCCGCCAATGCCCGTCCCGATGGTCAGCACCAGACCGGAGCCAACTCCCTGCATGGCCCCTTTCCAAAGTTCAGCCATGGCGGCGGCTTTGGCATCATTTTCAACATAGAACGGAATGGGAATCCGATCTTTGAGCAGGCCTTTTAAATCCACGCCGCCGTTGAGATACATCAAGGCGCCGCCCGTGTAGAAATAGCCATTGACACTGTCAATACGACCCGGCGCGGCCATGACCAGGGCTTCTGGATGTTCATCTTTGTATTGGTCATAAATGCTGGTGATCAGATCCAGGAATGCGTCCAGCCCTTCTTTTGGGGTTGGGTATTCCCCCTGGTCGAGCAGGGCTGCGGTGTCATCCATCAGGGCATATTTGATGCCAGTGCCGCCGACATCAATTGAAATGTACTTACTCATATCTCTCTCCTCATCTTGAGCATTTTGCTTGTATCTTCGTTGTAGCATAGTTAGCGGCCTGGTGGATAGCGCTTTCATGAAAAAATGGCGAAAGTGAAAATGCTGGAGCTGTAAATGGGAAATGAGTGGGAAAGATGAAAAAACGAACCCCGCTGATCCGGGCTCTTTTCCGATCAGAGGGGTTCGCTGTATTCGTTCGTATCTGTATTTGGATTGGTTTCAAAGCGCATGACAAAGGCTTGAATGGGCTCTTGTTTCTCGTTTAAAACGGATCCGTTAAATCCGGTGCCACAGCCGGTTTTTCTTCGACTTCCTTTTTTTCCTGGCGGATGACTTCAAACATCAAAGCGGCTTTTTCTTTGTTCGCCTGCTTTGGCGTATCTTTGACGACAACTTCCAGAATCCGGTTTCCGAATTCCAGAACAATGCAATCATCGATTTCGACCTCGCTTGAAGGTTTAGCCACGCGGCCGTTGAGCAGAATCCGTTTTTCTAACGCAAGCTGTTTAGCCGCTTCTCTTCGTTTGAGAATCCGGGCCGTTTTCAGATATTTATCCAGACGCATCAGGCGGCCTCCTTTCTAAACAGAGGGTCATTGAGGACCGAGGTAACTTTTTCAAATAATGGAATGTAGTTTTTCTTTTTCTCGAAGCTGACCGTAATCCGGCCGTTTTTGAACGTCATATTGACCTGGCGGCTGGCAGCGGACATCGCTTCAAACAATTTCAGGCCGTCCGCTTTGCGGCTCCAGTCACTGCTCATGACAATCTGAATCTTGTTATCGGATTCATTGACAGAATCAACACCTTCTTGCGAAGCGAATAAGTCCATTTTCTTCGCCGCAAACAGTTCCTGGACTTCTTTGGGGATCCGGCCGAATAAATCCGCCGTCTTCGTTTCATACTCTTCCAATTCTTTCTTGGTATGAATCGAACGGATTTCTTGATAGAGAGCCAGCTTATCCCCATCGTTCGATGTAAATGGAGCGGGAATATAGCCGCCAGTTTCGATATTGGCCTGTTTGAGTGGAACTTCTGGTTCTTCGTTTTCCGGTTTGATGCCTTTTTTACGGGCGATCGCCTGCGAAAGCATATCCAGGTACATGTCCAGGCCGACACTGTCAATAAAGCCAGCCTGTTTTGGCCCCAGCATGTCCCCGGCGCCGCGGATCGTTAAATCGCGCATCGCAATTTTATATCCACTGCCAAGCTGCGTGAATTCTTTGATGGATTTCAGACGCTTGGATGAATTTTCAGACAGCTGCTTTTGAGCCGGAACGAGCAGATAGCAATACGCCAGCTTTTCACGCCGGCCAACACGACCGCGAATCTGGTAGAGCTGTGACAGACCAAAGCGATCGGCGTTTTCAATAATGATCGTGTTGGCATTGGCGATATCCAGACCGGTTTCGATGATGGTTGTGCACACCAGGATCTGATATTTTCCCTGTGAGAAATCCATCATGACATCCTCAATCTGATCGCGCGTCATCTTGCCATGAGCTACTCCCACGCGCACATCCGGAAATTTTTCCTGGATCTGCTGGGCAGTGCGGTAAATATCTTCAACGCGGTTATGCAAAAAGAAGACCTGACCATCACGGGCAAGTTCACGCTGGATGATTTCTTCAATCACTGGTCCTTTTTCTTCCATGATATAGGTCTGAATCGGATGGCGATGGGCTGGCGGGGTATTCAGCTGTGAAATCGTGCGGACACCGATTAAGGACATCTGCAAGGTTCGTGGAATTGGGGTTGCGGATAAAGCGAGAACATCAATCGAGTTTTTCATCTCTTTGATGACCTCTTTGTGCTTGACGCCAAAACGCTGCTCCTCGTCAATGATCAGCAAGCCAAGATCCTTATATTGAATCTTCTTGGAAAACAGACGGTGAGTCCCCACTACAATATCAATCTGACCATCCGCCAGACCCTTGATGATTTCATTCATCTTTTTGGTCGAAACAAAACGGTTGACCAGTTCAATGCGCACACCGGTATCTTCAAACCGTTTTTTCAGAGTCTGGAAATGTTGTAAGGAAAGAATGGTCGTTGGACAAAGGAACGCGACCTGCTTGCCAGCCATGACGGCCTTAAAGGCACACCGCATGGCCACTTCGGTTTTGCCATAGCCGACATCCCCGATCAACAGATGGTCCATTGGTTTTGGTTTTTCCATTTCCGCTTTGATTTCAGCCGTCGCCTGGATCTGGTCAGGCGTAGATTCATATTCAAAGGCTTCATCGAATTCCCGCTCCAATGCATCTTCTTTGGGGAATGCATAGCCGATATCTTCACTGCGGGCTGCATACAGTTCAACCAGTTTTCCAGCAATTTCTTCAACACGGGCGTTCACTTTACTTTTCGTCTTTTCCCATTCCCCGCTGCCCAGTTTGGAAAGTTTGGTCTGGGTGCCTTCTTTGGAGACATACTTACGGACTAACTGGAACTGGCTGATTGGAACATACAGATCATCTCCGCCGCGATAGGCAACATGAAGGAAGTCATGTTTGACACCTTTGACTTCTCGGGTTTCTACCCCCAGATACTGACCGATGCCATAGGAGGCATGAACGATATAGTCCCCAGGCTGAAGTTCGAGAATATCATTAAGCGCTGTCGATTGCGAGAAGGTTTTCTGATACGGAACTTTTCGGTTGAGATGACGGAAAATTTCCTTACGGGTATAGACAACGTAATCCGGAGTTTCAAAGCCCTGGTAGAAGATGGGGTCGGTGAATTTCAGTTTCGAAATATCCAGCTTTTCCTTTAACAGATCGATATCTTCTTTTTCCAGGGCAAAATACACATTGTCTTTTGTGGCTTCCTGTGGAATCCATTCAAGATAGTTGAGCGCTGGCGGCTCAATGGTGCGGATGCCAGATTCTACCGGATGATCAAAGTGAACGAACTCCTGAATCATCAGTGGCTTGTTTTTTGTCGTCATCTGATACAGATCATGGAACATGGTATAGCGGGGCAGTGCCTGGAAATCCTGGACTTCTTCTTGCATATACGTTGCATTATCCATGACGACTTTTTTTGCGGCCGCTTCAACGGCGTCTTCGGTAGAGAAAATGATCTGGGCATTAGGAACGTAATCAAGCAGGTTGTCCGTTTTCAGCCACGCATAGTAACGATAGAGGCGGGATTGGGGATCATACGTCTCAATCGCACGCAGGTCTTGTTCAATCATCTCTTCGAGAAATTCTCTGCCAGCCGGATCCGTTTTCTGAAGCTGCGCCTCGAGTTTTTGTGGAATGATGGTTTTCAACTCTTCAATCTGTTCATCAGTAAAGAGGATTTCACTGGAAGGAACCAGAATGACTTCATCAACAGAACGGATGGTTCGCTGAGAATTTGGATTGAAGAATCGGATCGAATCGATTTCAGTATCAAAAAATTCAATTCGAATTGGATCTGGATAGTTCAGGGAGTAAACATCCAGAATGCCGCCACGGGTGGCATACGTACAAGGAATTTCAGTGTAGTTGACTTTGACATAGCCGATGCGGTTGAGCTTTTCTACCAGCTGGTCACGGCTGATTTCCATGCCTTCATGAATGTTCAGGCAGGAGTCATCAAAGAATTTGACATCTGGCATAAAACGGGTGAACGCAGCGGCATTTACGACGATGATTTTGTCAAAGTCCTGGCGCATCTGCACCATTGCTGCCAGCTGGTTATTCTTTTCCTCCGGACTGGCTGCAATCGCCGAGATCCGCAAAGATTCATCCATGACAAAAAGCAGCGCTTCCTGCTGGAGCATGGCCAGCCGGGTATATAGCTGCTGCGCTTCATATTTATTCTTTTTGACCACGATCCGAGTTTTATGATCCTGGGCAAAGGCGGCAGCAAGAAGCAAGGCTTCTTCCATTTCGCCAAGGTTGCCCAGTCTGCCATCTGGCTTCATGAACTCTTTGGTCAGGGGGTTATGTTCTAATGATTGCAGAATTGGATTTTCGCTCACAATTCCTCCTCCTTTCAGATTTCAGATCAATTCAAGATCCGTTTCTTTGTGACATCAAGTTCTTCGCTTTCCAATACAGACTCAACTCTTTCAGGATGGTCTTGTATTTTTTTAATCAATATTTATCTTGATCAGTATTCACCTGATTTATCTGGTTGACGGGTTTAGCTTCCCCATTCAAAGCTAATCGATCTTATTTCTGATTTTTTGACAGAATTCAGATTTTTGAATTGCAGGGTTCGAACTCGATCCAGATGGATTCAATGAATTAAAGTCAGGATTTTGAAGCACTTTTTCAAAGATGAATCTTCTTCCACTCAAAAATATCGGATTATGGTTGGCTAATCCGATATTTGAAATGGTCGCAATTGTCAGGAATCCAATAGATCTGGATCCTTTCTGTAAGTCTTGGTTCAAGAAAAAAAGATTCAAAGACAGAGAATCAATCCGTTTTTTCAAAAGACTTCCAGATAGTTTATTATAGCCAGTTTCGATTCACAACGTTGATTTATGGCCTGTTTTTCCGCCTTTTCAATTGATTCTTTCTTCAATTTTGAAAGATCAGCATCGGTCGTTGTCGGTTGACTTCCAGAACAATCCACCCAGAGCGAGCTTCCTTTTTTGGATCCTGATCGAACAAGTCCTTCATTTCTTTTTTATTTTCCATTCCAGAAAGTATCTGCGTTGACAGTCATCAAAAAGCTAAAACCTGAGCAATCAGGGGAAAATCAGATTTAGCTTTTCTCAGCTGTCATCCCTGTTGATTATCCTTCTGACACAAACAGCCAAGCTAAATTGATGAATAGTCAGAATTTGACGCTGGCCAGAACTATCTGTTTTTGCATCCCTTCTCAATCTGATTTTCCAAAATAAGTCAGAAATTTAAATTGATAAATTAAATTTGTTAAAATTTTTAATTGATATATTCCGTTACTTATTCTGGTGTTCTTAATAAATTCGTTGGTGATTAACGATATTAGATGTCAAATCTTAAAACCACTGATGAAAGCGGATTCTAGCTGATTTCAGCCAAATCCCTCATTTTTTAGGAATCCCATATGAATTTCTGATAAAACTGCAAATTTCGAAGAAAAATTTGTAAAAAAATAAATTTTGCCTGATCACATTGGTTTCAGGCAAAATTTACATTCAATTGACCAATTTGTGGTGAATCGATCAAAATAGGATTTTGAACTGATCAAAGCAGAAAACGATTGAAAGACTTATTTGGATTCAGGTTTCGATTCAACGAAGAATTCAGCCCTCTCAATTTCACTTCCAGACAGAGAATAGGTCGTTTCCACGTGTTCTTCGGCTAATGGGCATTCGTTTTCGCTTCTTGCAATCACTGAGTTCGCATTGGCAGCGGAGTCTTTATCACAATTGGCGCTCTTAGAGTCTTTAGAACCTTTAGAATCTTTAGAGTCATGGGAATCAAGCGTATACGTCGCTGTTTCTTCGTTATTGGTAAAGATTTGGGCCTTTTCTGGTGTTGGCTTGGGTTTTGCTTTCTTTGGTTTGACATTGTAGCGGTTCATGGTCTGTTCAAAGGTGTGATTTAAAGAGAACAGGGCTGCTTTAGCCGCCTGGTCAATGGCTTTATTGAGATCTTCGACTTCATCAGCCCTGAATTTGGTCAGAACATAATCGATAATCTTGATTTTCGGATCCCGGCCAATTCCAACACGGATCCGGTTGAAATCTTCACCTAAAACGGAGCCGATGACGCTTTTCATCCCATTGTGGCCACCGGCAGATCCTTTGGTTTTCAGACGGATGGAACCAACAGGAGTATCCAGATCGTCATAAATCACCAGGATATCCTTGCGGTCAATCTTGAAGAAGTCCATACAGGCCCGGACTGAGAAGCCGGACAGGTTCATATAGGTCTCTGGTTTTAATAAGATAACGTCTTCCCCTCTCAGCTTGGTTTTGACGTAGCTGCCTTCAAACTTTTTCTTTGAAATCGACTGGTCTGTCATCTGTGCAATGCGATCCAAGACCATAAATCCGGCATTGTGCCGGGTATTTTCATATTTCACGCCGGGATTTCCCAGCCCTACGATCAGTTTCATTGTGTGCCTCCTGTAATGCTCTTTCCTTACGTGGTATACGGATTGAATGAAATGGATTGAATGGATGATCTGAATCAGATGTTCACGATCAGATCAATTGTAGCCAAGCCAGAGCAAAAATCGCGAATGGAAGGCCTGCTTCTGGCCGATACACGAAAAAAAAGGGCTTGCGCCCTTCATTTGTTCTTTATTCAGAAACTTTTCCTGGAGTGTAGAGAACGTGCAGCTGACGTGCCACCCCTTCACCTTCGGATTTCGTGGTGATATCTTTCATGTCTGCCAGTGCGTTGTGAATTGCTTTACGCTCATCGGCTGGCATTGGCTCTAGAACAGCATCCACTTTGGTCCGGCGAACATCCTGCGCTACACGGATAGCCATGCGGACGATCTTTTCGTAGCGTTCTTCTTTATAGCCATTGATATCAATCATCATGCGGACATGCTTTTTAAATACACTGCTGGCTGCTGTGCGGACCAGGCGGTTGAAATCCTGTAAGGATCGGCCCTGACGGCCGATCATCACTGCGTTGCAATTGGTATCCACTTTAACACGATAGAAATCATCGTCTCCGTCTTTTTCCATCAGAACTTCGCACATGCCATCCATATCGGCATTGTCAAAGTATTCCTGAATGTAGTCATGGATAAATACAGCAATATCTGCTGGTGCCCAGGCTTCGATGGTCACGGTGCGTCCGATTCCGAGAAAGCCTGCTTTTTCTTCAACGACCGTGTAGGTCAGCTGGTCAGTGGTCACTTTTTTCTTTTTGCAGGCAGCTGCGAGTGCTTCTTCCAGCGTTTTTCCGGTAAAACGATCAAATTCCATACTCATTCCCGCTTCTTTCTTCTTATCTTTGAGAAATTCTCGGCCGGTCATCTGCGACAGGAAGTTGGACCTGAACCGGCTTGTTTCTATAGATACCTTTTCTTAAAACTGATTTCCATCAATAGCCAGCGGACTGGATCTTGTGCGCAAATCCCTCCGTTTTCCTGACTGATGGTTTCAAGATTACTTCTTACGGTTTTTCAGTACGCCCTGGGCGCGTTTTTCAGCTAATTCTTTTTCGCGTTTTGCGCGTGCATCCTCAGAAATAAAGTGACTGAGAACGCTTGTTAAAGCACGAATGACAGAAGAAACCAGCCAGTAGAAAGACATGGCAATTGGCCATGACAGATACATGAAGGCGATTAATGCGGTGGTCATGTACATGGTCATATTCATCGTGTTGGCCATCATGCCAGCCTGTTTGTCCTGATTTTTGGCTTTGGTTTTCTTGTCGTCTTTTTTCGAAAGTTTATTCAGCCATTTTGGCAGCTGCAGCTGAATCAGGGACATCAGAATCATTAAGATATAAACCGTGATCAGTCCCCACTGCATGTGCTGGAAACCATATAATGGAGTTTCGGATAATGGCATACCCATGAAGCTTCCATAGACAGTTGTCGCTGCCCGCATGCAGGCATAGAACATACCCATCATGACAGGTAACTGAATAAACATGACGAGCATGCTTCCAAATGGATGCACATCGTTTTCGTCATAGAGTTTCTGCATTTCCTGGGCCATGAGCATTTTGGAACGTTCGTCGTTCTTGCCCTGGTATTTGGCCTGCAGTCTTTGCATTTCTGGCTGAATTTCCTGCATTCTCTGCTGGGAAATCTGTGATTTATATGTTAAAGCAAAGATTAACAGCTGAATGACTAAAGTAGCCAGGATGATTCCCCATCCGGCATCGGTAAAGCTGGCAAATAAGTTAATTAACTGGGCGATTGGCCAGACGATCAAACCGTCAAACCATCCCTGTTTCCAGCTTTCACCCCATGACGTCGGGGAAATGGTAATCGTTGATTCGGTCGAGGATTCGACTTCTTCTTTGAGCTGCTGATCAGAGACTTCGGAGATATTCACCTGATCTTTGTCGATGGTAACTTCGTGGAGTGCAATAACCTGATCCAGTTTCGTTTTGCCATCCTTTCCTCTCGGATTCGAGCAGGCGGAAAGACCCATCACTACCAGCATACAGAGAAGAAGGATCCGACACTTTTCAAGCAGAGTCTTTTTCATCTTTTTTTCCCTCTCTGAATTTCCGGCTTGCCTTCTCGTGCAGCCGGTACAGCATTTCTTTTCGCTCCTGATAATCCAGCTTTAAAAATGGGGGCCGGACAATCAGAATAGAGTCGAAACTCTCATCAAAAGTATACACGGAATCAATCAGAGCACGAACCTGTCTTTTGGTCCGATTGCGAATCACCGCATTTCCCAGCTTTTTTCCTACACTGATTCCCACGCGCGCTTTCTTCTCCTTAACCGGCTGTACATAAAGGATGTAAGCCGGTGAGGAAAAAGACTTCCGTCTGGAAATCATTGAAGAGAATTCCGTGTTTTTTAAAATTCTCTGATTTTTCTTCATAAGGTATGAACAGAGAAAAAAATCACCTTTGCAGGTGATTTATTAAGCGGATAAAACCTTTCTGCCTTTAGCTCTTCTTCTAGCAAGTACTTTGCGTCCGCCTTTAGTTGCCATACGGGCGCGGAAGCCGTGAGTTCTCTGGTGTTTGATTTTACTTGGCTGATATGTACGTTTCATGTTTGTTTGCTCCTTTCATTTATAGAAATACTACTTGTTTTCCTAGTCGCGCATGTCACTATACCATGTTTAAAAGAACGGTGTCAATGCGAACTGAAAACCATAAATAGCCCGAAGATAAAGAATCTTCTTTAGCCTGCGGTGATTGAAAGGCTGAGATGGCTCTCAAGCACTATAAACTTTTTTATGGCCAGATTAAAGAAAGATCGCTCAAAACCGCGCTAAAATTTTTTTCACCGATTTTTTGCGACCAAATTTTGTCTTTTGATGCAAGCTCGTGCTTCTTTTTTGTCTTCTTAATTCAATATTTGTGCATCGTGGATCATTTCTTTATCTTCCCGTTGTCCTAAAACCGATCCTTCTCTATCTTTTACAGCCTTTCGAAACCTTCCAGATATCCTCTATGATTTTTCTTCATGCTCTTCAAGAACGTCCTGAATTCTCTGCCTGCTGCCCACCATTTCATTCTCCATCTTTTATCGTTTCCGTAATCGCATTTCTTCCCAAAGAAAAACTGAAAGATCACTTTTTTCTCGAAGAATGTCATCTTGATCTCTCAGAAAGAATGTCGATTATAGGTTGCTATGGAATGGACGATCATCCCGATCGTTGTCTGGTAGTGGCTAAATACGTTCTTGACGATTCGTCAAACCGCCAGAGCAGGCCTTTCTCGAAAGACATGCGTATACCTGTTGCCATGAATGGCAATTTCATTCTATCTGTTTTCACTGATGGTGATCGTCCTCAATCCCCTTTAAACTTCGGGGAAATAGAAAATACGTATTTTCAGCTGGTATGCCGTATCCAGCTTCTTCATGAGACAACAGGCAGCCTGGAATTATGCTTTGCTTTTGTCTGGGTCTGCCTGCATTGTCCGATATTGTCTGGGCGTCATGGTCGTGCGCTTTAAAAACTGCCGGTTGAAATGGGAAAGATTGGCAAACCCGCAATCCAGCGCGATCTGTGCAACTGGCATTTTGGTTTTGCGAAGCAGTTTGCAGGCTTTTTCAATACGAAGCCGCAAAACGTATTCCATTGGAGAACAATGAAAGATTTCGAGGAAACAATGCTGGAAACGTGACTCGCTCAAATTCATTGTCTGCGCCAGATCGTTGATGCTGATCTTCTCATCCAGGTGGCTCTGGATATAACGAAGAACTGGTTCATACAATTCAAGCAGGGCTGGCGTCTGCCTGCCCTTTTTCAGTTTTGCCTGTTCTTCCATACAGGCCGCCATTTCGACTAATCCACTGCGCAGATACAGATCTGATAAGGGAGTATTCTGGTTCATCGATGCGAAGATCTGATCCATCGCTTTTTCTAGCAGGCTTCCTGTGGCGGGATAAACTGGCTGATCGATTGAACAGTCGGAGTAAACCAGAAAGCTGAGAATCTGCTCAAATGAGCGTTCCTGCATGGTAGAAATCAGCATCGAACTTGAAAAGACCAAGGTGTCATAATTCATATGGCCTTCAATCCCATGGAGCTGATCCGGCAAAACCAGGCAGACAGCACCTTTGGATAAGGGCAGGATTTCCCCTTCCAGATACAGGCTTCCTTTCCCGGAATTGACCCGCATGAGCTCAAATTCGTCGTGCCAGTGAATAGGGATCCCCGGATAGTCTTCCGGAATCTGATTGCGATAGAAACAATATGGAATCTGACTGCTGCCATGAACACGATCTTCTTTGCGCATTCGTCTGGTTTTTCTCTGGATATTTGAGGATGAAATGTTGGTGTCGGCCTGTTTTCCATTTTCCGGATCTCTCCAGAAATGGCTCTGAACAGACGACTGAAATTCAAATCGGGATTCTGGCTCCATTTCTTCTATACTTTTGATTTCTTCCATTCCTTGCATTTCTTCCAGATCTTTTTTTAGATTGATCCTTAGATAATCGAAAAAGTAGAAGCACAACTTTGGATTTTAAACTAGTTTAGCTATGCACATCAATGACTGTTACAGATGAGTATAGCCGCGCATTCTGCTTCGTTCCTTATCAAGGTTTAGATGAGTTGGGATTTCTATATCTAAAATTTTATAAAATTGTTTTACGTGCTTGTTAGGAACTTCGATCACAACTTTTTTATTAGGTCCTAGGCAGCACATCAACGATTGGGTTTTCCCAAATAATCGTGATGTAGATACGCCGGTATTTTCCATTTGTTTTCGAATGAGCAACAGAATGATTGTATCGATAATATCGTGCAGGATTTTCCCTCTGACTGTTGTATCGCTCCATTTTGAAAGAGGAAGCAGTTCCAAATATTCTTTACTGGTTTTGAAAACTGTCTCTATCTCAGTGCGGCAGAAATACCGATAAAGCAAATCTTCAGGAGAAGTATCGATGTTGGATAGAAGAACAAAATATCC
>CAJTVE010000048.1 GCA_910579655.1 uncultured Allobaculum sp.
TAGAATTTGAAATCCTCCTTGGACGAACAAGGTGGATAAACCTTAACTTAGTGACATTGCTTAAATGTGCTGGATTTAATATGCTTATTACATCTGAATACGAAGTTGATGATATGAAGATTTACCAAACCTATCATGAATTATGGCATATAGAGGAAACATTCAGGACACTAAAATCGTTTTTAGATGCACGTCCAGTGTACTTACAGAATTACGATAGAATCAAAGGACACTTTTTAGTCTGCTATCTCAGCGTGGTGCTCGAACGGATTTTTCAGTTCAAGGTATTAAAAAATAAATTCGGAAGTGAAAAAGTATACAACTTTATTCGTGGGTTAAAGGTTCTTCCAACGGGCACTTTATCATTTACAAATATAAGTACAAAATCTGAAATCAATGATTACCTATCTAAAACATATGATTTACCACTTGGTAGGTATTACCTGAGCAAAACTCAAATACAAAAAATTATGGAGAAGCCTATCTGAGGTTTCTCCACATTATTGAGTGCGATATTTAAAAATGTGACCCTGAAGTCAGGTTCCATGAAAATGAATAAAGTACTTGGCGCCGCTCTGACTGCTGCTATGATGTTTGCTTTTGCAGGCTGCTCTTCTGATTCAACCGCTTCTTCCGCTTCTTCTACTGAAGTTGAAGAAGTAGAAGTGGTTGAAGAAGGCGTTGTCTCTTCCGAAGCCAAAGATTCTCAGGCGGCTTCTTCTGAAGCTCAGTCCACTGCGGATACAACTGCTTCTTCTGCCACAACTGAATCTGCAGCTGAATAATTTCCGGATTGAAACCACCGAAAAGCAAATCAATTTTTCAGGCCCGATCTTTCTTTTGAAGGACTGGGCTTTTTTGTTCTGGTGATCCATGGTGAAAGAATCGGCAGCGAAGGTAAAAATTCAATCCTGAACAGGCGGAGCTGTATGAGCGTTTCTTTTTTTTGAATGAGCGCTCATGTATAATAGGTTGGAATGAAAAGGAACGATAAACCAATGTATAAACGCGTTTTATTGAAGCTGAGCGGCGAAGCTCTGTCTTCAAAAGATTCCAATCTGGATCCAGCTATTTTG
Organism: uncultured Allobaculum sp.; assembly: GCA_910579655.1. Taxonomy (GTDB): domain Bacteria; phylum Bacillota_I; class Bacilli_A; order Erysipelotrichales; family Erysipelotrichaceae; genus Allobaculum. The sequence continues at coordinate 1,077 of CAJTVE010000048.1, forward strand.
AAAGAACTGGCCCAGGAGTTAAAAAAAGTTCAAGAGACCGGTGTTGAACTGGCCATCGTTGTCGGCGGTGGAAACTTCATCCGCGGCAAACAGATTCAGGATATGGGCATGAACCGCGCTCAGGCTGACTATATGGGAATGCTGGGAACCGTCATCAATGCTCTGGCTGTACAGAACGCTCTGGAAAACGAAGGGGTCGATACCCGCGTGCAGACGGCTGTGAAAATGCAGGAAGTCGCTGAACCCTTCATTTTAAGAAGAGCGCTTCGTCATCTTGAAAAAGGCCGCGTGGTGATTTTTGGTGCCGGAACCGGACATCCATTCTTCTCAACCGATACCACAGCTGCTTTAAGAGCCAGTGAAATTGATGCCGATGTCATCCTGATGGCCAAAAACGGTGTTGATGGTGTCTATGATTCCGATCCGAAGAAAAATCCGGATGCCAAAAAGTTTGACCGCCTGACTTACCTGGATGTTCTGAACAAAGATCTGCAGGTCATGGATGCCACTGCCATTTCCATGTGCAAAGATAATGATATCGATCTTGTTGTATTCAATATGAACGAAAAGGGAAATATTGAAAAAGCAGTCAAAGGCGAAGTGGCTGGAACAACCATTTCCAAAGACTGAGTCAAAAATCAAAGTTCCAAATCTGAACCCTGCAAAAGATTCTGTACAGACTCTTTTGTCAAAATGAAACGATAAGTAAGGAGAATAATTATGGCTAGCGAATATCTCGATAACGCTGAACTCGCAATGGAAGAAACCATTGAGAATTTTGAAAACAACTTAAAGACAATCCGTACCGGCCGGGCTTCGGCAAGCATGCTTGACCGGGTGAAAGTTGACTACTATGGGGAAATGACACCGGTTAACCAGATGGCAAAAATCTCTGTTCTCGAAGGAACCCAGCTGGTGGTTAAACCTTATGATCGCTCCATGGTCAAACAAATCAACCATGCGATTGCTGCGGCAAACCTGGGCGTTACTCCACAGGCTGAAGCAGACTGCATCCGCATCAATGTTCCACCACTGACAACTGATCGTCGTAAACAGCTGGCAAAAGAAGCCAAGAAATATGCCGACGAAGCAAAAGTAAATCTGAGAAACATCCGTCGCAATACCAACGACAAAATCAAAAAAGACAAAGAGATTCCGGAAGATACTTCCAAGGAATGGCTGGATTCCTGCCAGAAACTCACCGATAAATTTGTAAAGAAAGTGGATACGCTGGCTGCTAAAAAAGAAAACGACCTGATGGAAGGTTAAGCTCAAAAAGCCCGCATGGGCTTTTTTTTAAGGATGTAAAGCTCAGTTTATGAATGAGTTCATGATTTTTGGCTGGCTGAATGGAGTCTGAAGAGTGCAGCTGAGCTTTATATCCTTGAAACCAGAGATGTCTTTCAAGGAAAAGTGAAAAAAGATCAATACAGAGATCCAGACCGGGCGCAGATTTACACGGTTTCGATCTTTGAATCAGACAGGTGGAAAGCTCCACCAATAGAAAGGGTAATCTATGGCAAAAATTCCGCAGACAATGGCCATCATCATGGATGGCAATGGGCGGTGGGCGAAAGCCCGGAATTTACCACGGACCATGGGGCACAAAAAAGGTGCTGACCGGGTCCGGGATGTCGCACTGGAAGCCAATCGCAAAGGCGTCCAGAAGCTGATTTTATATGCATTTTCAACCGAGAACTGGAAAAGACCAGAAGACGAAGTTTCCTACCTCTGCAAGCTTCCAGGGATGTTTTTTAACAAGTTTATCCAGGAGCTGATGGATAACAACATCCGTGTCACCTTTGCCGGTGAACTGGAAAAATTCCCGGAAAGTACGCAGGAAGTCATTATGAAGGCGATCAACCAGACCTCCATCAATACCGGCATGGAACTGTGCCTGGCCATTAACTATGGCGGCCAGCGGGAAATCCAGCTCGGGATCCAGAAATATGCTGCCCAGGTGGCAGCGGGGCTTCGCAAGAATGATTTATCGATTGATGAATTTTCCAGGTATCTGTTTGTTCCCGAACCGATTGACCTGATGATCCGTACGAGTGGGGAGACACGCATTTCCAACTTCCTGCTCTGGCAGCTGGCTTATGCAGAAATGATCTTTACGCCAACATCCTGGCCAGATTTTGATGAAGCAGCGCTGGACGAATGCCTTCAGGAATATGAACATCGCCATCGCCGGTATGGAGGTCTGGACGATGAAGACTAGAATCCTGACTTCGATTCTGATCATTCTGGTCGTTTTATTCCCGATTCTTTACGGTGGATGGCTGCTGGAAGCGTTAGGCGTTGCGATTGTTCTTTGCGGGACCTACGAATGGCTTCATGCCTTGCCAAATTATTCCAGATGGGGCATTCCGGTGCAGATGTTTGTGAGTGTGTTTCTTCTTTTTTTGCCGGTTGTCTGGATCCAGTTTCCAAACCTGGTCTTTCCATTCGTCGCTTTGGGGGTTGTGGTTGTGTGGTCCCTGCCGATTTTCTGCCCAAGCTTTGAAGAGCAGGATTGCTTTGCCGTGCTGGCCTTTATGCTGATTATTGGTCTGGCTTATCTGTGTATGCAGATTCTGATCTTCGTTGAACACCGTTACTTGTGGACGCTGTGCTTTGCCACGTATGGATCGGACACGGGAGCTTACTTCTCTGGCCGCTTCTTTGGCAAACATAAGATGATTGAACGCATCAGCCCCAAGAAAACCTGGGAAGGGTTTGTGGGCGGATGGATTTTTGGATTCCTGCTTTCATGGGGAATGAGCTTTGTGTATGGTACTTCGCTCAATCCAGCCCTCAACCTGGCTATCTGTATCCTGGCGCCGGTATTTGCGGAGCTGGGTGATCTTTGCTTTTCAACCTTTAAACGGACATACCAGATTAAGGACTTTTCCAACCTGCTGCCAGGCCATGGCGGTATTCTGGATCGAGTCGATTCCTTATTGATGAATTTCCTGTTGTTTGGTATTCTGTACTCTATCCTCTAGAAAGGAAAAAAACGCGATGAATTTTGTGATTGGATTGTTAGCATTTATTCTGATGCTGGGAGTCATCATCATGATTCATGAAACGGGGCATTTTCTTGCCGCCAGAGCCTTTGGTGTCCATTGCCATGAATTCTCATTTGGGATGGGTCCTCTTCTCTGGCAGCATCAGGGAAAGCATACGTTGTTTTCCATTCGAGCTTTCCCGATTGGCGGCTATGTCTCCATGGCCGGGGAAACCTCCGATGATGAAGACGAAGAACCGGATTCGTGGCTGAAAAACGTTCCGGATGAAGAAAAACTGAATCATAAACCCGCCTGGCAGCAGATTATTATTATGGGTGCCGGCGTTGTCATGAACTTTTTGTTAGCATGGGCTTTGTTCAGCGGAATTTTCATGGCACGCGGTTATGTTACCCAGGAAGCTTTACCCATCGTCTATGAAGTCCTTGACAATACCCCAGCGGCCAAGGCCGGCCTGAAATCGGGAGATACAATTGTCAAAGTCACTGCTGAGGACGGAAGCTCGCTTGAACCGAAAACGCAAAATGATGTTCTTGAGTTCATGCAGTACAACCATGGGCTGAGCACCTTTGAAATTGAACGGGGGGAAGAAACCTTCACCACCCAGATTCAGCCTGAATATGACGAAGAAAACCAGGTTTACTTACTTGGTTTTACATCACAGACCCGTGTCAAACAGATCAACTTTATTGAAGCCTGGCAGGAAGGATGGAACGAAATGGTTGCGGATACGCAGACGATCGTCCGCTCTTTAGGCCAGCTGATTACCGGCAAAGGCCTGGATTCACTCTCTGGCCCGATTGGAATTTATAAAGTGACTGACCAGGTTGTAAGCTATGGCTTCTTACCGTACTTATCCCTGTGTGCACTGATCTCTTTGAATATTGGATTCTTCAACCTTTTGCCAATTCCGGCACTGGATGGCGGAAGAATTCTGATTACTCTGCTTGAGAAGATTTTCCGCCGGAAAATCCCGCTCAAAATCGTCCAGGGTGTCATTCTGGCCAGCTTTGTGGCTTTGTTTGGTCTGATGATCTTCTCGACTTACAACGACATCATGCGATTCTTCTAAACTCATGAATTAACGAACCGTCTTCGGACGGTTTTTTTATACCGATTTGATCGCCATCAATCATCACCGCCAAAAGAAAACAGGCCGCCAGGCGGCCTGCAAAGAGAAATTTGGAAAAAGAATTCAGACGGTCGAAAAATCCTAACAGTTGAAAGAATCCTGATGGTTGAAACAGATCTGGATGAAAGAATCAGGAATTAATGGATGACGCCAGAACTCTGGGCGTCTTGACGACGATAAAGCGGTTCAAATAGGGAAACCACATCCCTGGCCGCTTCATTATCGGCATACATCATGCCTGCTTCTTCTTCAGAAAGGGTCCGCAAAAAAGCGTCGAGCATCAGGGTATGCGTATCGTGGTGCTGGTCTTCGGGTTTTACATCCAGAATGACAAACCAGCGGTGATTTGTATCCGTGCGCAGCTGTCTGACAATCCAGAGTGCTTCGATTTCCGGATGGCGGATGGCTGCTTCAATCAACAGACGCTTTCCTTTCGGGCTGATCTCATTGATGCCCTGCTCAAAATGAGCGACAGTTCCAGGCTTGAAGGAATCTTCAACCGTCTTGATGGACCCGATATCAAAAGATTGAAGGAATTGTTCACGATTAAAGGCGATGGCATGGCCTTCAGGATTGATCAGCAGATTATCGATTTTTGGCTGGCTTTTAACCAGTAAGTAAAGAGGTGGGAAAGTGACCTGAATGGCTGCCATTTTTTGGGAATCTGGGAATTTGGCCATTTCATTGCGGTTGGTAAAAACAGGCAGAATGGTTCCGGCTTCGCTTTCAGTGTTAAAGAGCAGTAAAGGCAGTTTTTCAACGTGCCCCTGGCGGATCTGTTCTTCAACTTCCTGCCGCTTTTTGGCATTTTCAGGCCGCATTAAAGAGGGATGGATCAGTAAATAGAAAGTACCTTCTTTGATCAGCGTGATCAATCGCTGGGCATTTTCAGGGGTTGAGTTCTTTTTAAAATTGGCGATGGCTCGCTCTAAAGTAATCGGGTGGGAATGCATAGAAACTTCCTTTCTAGAGTTAAAACGTTTTCATTGGCTCTGATGTCTATTTTGCCATTGTCGACAAGGTCTGTCACTCTTCCTAAAAGTAAAGCGACGAAAAAACAAAAGGCTCCCAAAATCGCTGAGGATCGAACGTTCGATGATTTTGAAACAGGAATTCGGGACAGAATCCGGATCACCAGCTGAAAAAAGGCAAAGATCGAAGCAGCGAACGCACGTCTGTACAGGAATGCGCAGACAGAAGAAAAGCCGCCTGATCGATGGAAGGTCGACAGGCGGCAGGCCAGAGAGGAAACAGTCTGGCTGGATGAAGTGGACAGGCAACTGGCAGGCAGCAAATATTGCAGGGAATAAATATGGATCAGAAATCCACTCCAATGATCATTGATGGCTCAAAAGATGGAATCAGCAGTTTGCTGATTACAGATAGAGTACGATGGCTGCAAGGAAGATCAGGGCGGCAGCCGCAATCCACAGATGCCAGATAAAGTGGCTGTACGGTTTTTTGCGGGCATAAAAGATGGTTCCCACGGTGTAACAAAGTCCGCCGGCAAGCATCAGACCGACAAACATCCTGCCGCCCTGCTTCCAGCATTGGGGCAGCACGAAGATCGCCATCCAGCCCATGGCCAGATAGAGAACCATGGATAAAACAGGATGAGAATACCTGGAAAGGCTTTTGAGCAGGATGCCAAGCACGACCAGCACCCATTCGAGAATCAGGATGGTCCAGCCAGCCCAGCCCTTTAAAACGCTCAGACAGATTGGGGTATAGGTTCCCGCAATGGCCAGCAGGATGGAAATGTGGTCCAGTTTGCGGAAGACCAGCTTCCAGGGCGTGTCATAGGGCATGATGTGATACAGGCACGAACCGCCAAACATGAAGATCATGCAGATGACATACACACCAACGCCAATCGTTCCGGTCCAGCCCGTTTTTTCATAGGCGTAAACCGATAGGAAGGGCAGCAAGAATAAGAAGACCAGCATCATGACGCCATGGCTGACGGCATTGCCGACCTCCTCTCCAAAGGAAAGATGAACGGTATCTTTCATTAGTTTTGGCGTCTTCAGTCTGGGAGCTTTCAGTTTTGGGTTCAAAGTTTTTTCCATGTTGATCGTGATCTGGCGCAAAGAAGGTTTCTGACCGATTCGTTATTCTGTGCGCCTCTCCTTTCGTTGAAAATAGGGCCATTTATATTGGAATGAGTTGATTTTGATTGCTTTAGTTTATCTTCATATTCCGTTTTGATTTGAAGAAATGCCTGAATTGGTGACAGGACAAGAACTTTTTAAGTCATTCAGCGACGATCTAAGCGCTGGGGTATGCTTCGATCTGCTTTACATTATAACGTGATCTGGTTTTAAAAACGACATAACGACAATGTTCCATCTGAAATGGGCAGGAAGTGACTTTGAAGCAGCTGTTGCCAGTTTGAAAACAACCTGAAACCATGAGACAATACTGGATCGAGTCATCAGTTTAAAATAGTTCTGCTTTCCGGAAAACTGACTCCAGAAGCAACAAGACTGGAAACGCGCAAAAGAAAATCAGAATGAGACTGTTGAAGAAAACAAATACGAAAGGAGGGATTGGATGTTTTTAAAACGCATTGAACTGTCGGGGTTTAAAAGTTTTGCGAATAAAACTGTCATTTCCTTTGATGAACCTTTAACTGGCATTGTCGGCCCAAATGGCTGCGGCAAAAGCAATATTACCGATGCGGTGCGCTGGGTGTTAGGAGAACAGTCCGCCAAATCCCTGCGTTCGGGCGCTTCAATTTCCGACATTATTTTTGCGGGCAGCCAGAGCCGCAAGCCAGTCAATACGGCAAGAGCAACCCTGGTGTTTGATAACTCGCAGAAAATTTTTGATTCGCCCTATGACGAGATCGAAATTACAAGACAGATCAGCCGGGGCAGTTCAGAAATTTCCAACTTTATCAACCGGACACCATGCCGCTTAAAAGACATTCAGGACCTGGTTATGGATACCGGACTGGGACGGGACTCCCTGTCGATTATTTCGCAGGGCAACATTTCGTCTTTTGCGGATGCCAAACCAGAAGAACGCCGGCTGTTGTTTGAAGAAGCGGCCGGGGTTGCCAAATATAAAAAACGCAAGAAAGTCTCCCTGTCCAAACTGGAGGCAGTCAAAAATAACCTGGAGCGGGTACAGGACTTGCTTGACGCCCAGACAGATCAGCTCGAAGTCCTGGAAAAACAGGCCAAAAAGGCTGAGGAATATCTGGCCGCCAAAGAAGAGTTGTCCGAAATCGAAATCTCGGTTCTGGTTATCCGCATTCAGAGCGCCAAGGAAGAAGAAACGACCATCCGCTCCAGTCTGGAAACCATGCAGATCAGTCAGCTGGACAAAAGCAGTCAGCTTGAAAAAGCCGAAGCCCAGTCCGAAATCCTGACAAAACGCTCTTTAGAACTGGATGGGCAGATCGCCAGTTTGCAGCGCGAACTGTCCGAATGTATGGCCGAAGCCATGAAGCTCCAGAAACAGAAGGCCGTACTGGATGAACGACGCAAGATTTCGCTGAGCAGTGAAGACGAGCAGGCAAGGCGTCAGTCGCTGATGGAACTGTTCTCGGAAGCAGCCTTTGAATATGAAGACCGCCGGGATCGTTTAAACAAGGCTTCGCTGGAACTGAAGACCAAAGAAGATGAGATCAATCGTCTTCAAAGCCGTATCCATCCGGCTCGAGAACAGCGGGATCGCGATATGCAGGATCTGCACCGGCTCGAAAATCAGCTGGCTGGAGTGGAATCCCGCATTGCCCATCCGCCATTTAAAAACCATGGGGTAGAAGCCGTTATGAACAATAAAAACCGCCTGGGCGGTATTCATGGCCTGGTCAGAGACCTGCTCGAATGTGAAGATGAGTATCTGCCAGCCATAACCACCGCTTTATCGGGCGCAGCGGATCAGATTGTGGTCAGCGACGAAGCGAGTGCCAGACAGGCCATCAACTGGCTCAAACGATCCCAGGCCGGGCGGGCTACGTTTTTGCCCTTAACGGTATGCAAACCGCGCGTTCTGGCCGACTGGCAGAAACAGACGGCTTCGAAAGTCTCCGGGATTCTGGGCAGTGCTGATACCTTTGTGCAATGCCAGCCAGAATATGAAAAGGTTAAAACCAGACTGCTTGGCAGCATTCTGATCGCCCGGGATCTGGAATCGGCCAACGAAGCCGCCAGACGCTTAAAACAGAGCGTCAAGATTGTCACCATTGGCGGTGATGTCGTTCATGCGGGTGGTGCCATGACTGGCGGCTATAACAAGCAGCCTGTCAACCCGATTCCAGCCCTGAAAAAAGAAAAGATCCGTCTGGAAGAGCAGATTGAAGCTTTGCAGAGCAATCTGGAAGAACAGGAAAGCAGACTGGATGAATTCGACTTGCAGGTGGAAACTTTGCGAGCGGATCTGATGCAAAGCCGGATTGAAAAAGAAAAACTGGCCAACATTGTCCAGGTCAAAAAAGAAAAATACGACAGCCTGCAGCTGCAAATTGGCCAGCTGGATCTTTCCCAAGCCAATGGCAGACAGGACTTGGATCATGAAAACAGCCTGATTGCAAGACTCTCCGCCCTGCATGAAAAGCAGGATGCGGCCAATGCGAAAATGCGCCGCCTGCAGCAGGAAAAAGAAGAAGCAATGAACACGAGCAGTGAACTGACCACGAAGATCAGAACGCTTCGCCATGAGATTTCACAGCTGAGTTCTTCGATCCAGAAAAAAGAACTGGAGCTGGCCCGCGTTGAAACCCGTCTGGAACAGGATCTCAATCGGCTGGGTGCAGATTATGCGCTGACCTTTGAAGCGGCGAGTCTTCGCATGAAGCCAGTCAATGTCGATGAAGCGGAAGTGCAGGTGCGTGCCCTGCGCAAAAAAATGGTGGCGCTTGGCAACGTCAACCTTTCCGCGCCTGAACAGCTCAAGGAAGTCCAAGAAAAATATGACTTTTTAAATGGTCAGAAAACAGAACTGGAAGAAGCCTCAAGGCAGATTTTGGAAGCCGTTGATGAGATGGACCAGACAATGATTGTCCAGTTTGAAGAGATGTTCAACAAGATTAATGGCTGCCTCGATGAGGTCTTTAAAGCCATGTTTGGCGGGGGCAGGGCAAGACTGGTGCTGTGTGATCCCCAGGATCTGCTCAACACAGGCGTGGATGTGGATGTCCAGCCGCCAGGCAAAGCAGTCAAGAATTTACAGACCTTCTCGGGTGGAGAAAAAGCTTTGATTGCGATCTCAGTGCTGTTTGCTATATTAAAAGCAAGAACGGTGCCTCTTTGTATCTTTGACGAAGCGGAAGCCGCCCTTGACCAGGCCAACGTTGAGCGTTTCGCACGCTATCTGTCCCACTTTAAGGAGTCCAGCCAGTTCATTACCGTAACGCACCGGCCAGGAACCATGGAACAGTGCGATACGCTTTATGGCATTACCATGCAGCAGGACGGGGTCAGTCAGGTGTTGAAGGTACTGTTAAAAGACGCCAGAGAAATGAGTCAATAAAAACCAGAGTCCAGAGTCATCAAACCGAAAGATCGAAAGCAGATTGGCCGCCCTTTGGGCGCTGATACCTTGTTGGCAGCCACCAAGTGGAAAGAATCAAAGAATCAAAGAACTAAAGAATGAAAAGAACTGCTCTCGAAAAATCGGGGAAACCGGGCGTTGGTTTAAATCATTAGTCAGGAGAAAAGAATGGCTTTTTTTGAGAAACTGAAATCCAAATTTGTCCGCTCAAAAGATAAGGACAAATATCTGAGCGGCTTATCCAAGAGCCGTAAAAGCTTCGGAGACCGAATCCGAGCTTTATCGAACAGCTTCCATGGCATCAACGATGAACTGCTCGAAGAAATCATGGTCATTTTGCTGGAAAGCGATATGGGCATTCATACAGCCCAGAAAATCGTGGATGAATTTGAAAGCCGCAGCAAAGAGATCAAGAACTTCGACTCCATGGAAGACTATCTGATCAATATTCTCTATGAATTTTATAATCCGGATGTCGATGCCGGCTGGGATCTGCAGGAAGATCAGCCGACCGTGATCATGATGGTTGGCGTCAACGGTTCGGGAAAAACAACGACAACCGCCAAATTAATCAACTACTTCCAGGAACGCGGCCTTTCACCGGTGGTAGCGGCTGCGGATACCTTCCGGGCTGGAGCCGTCGAACAGATTGAAATCTGGGCAGATCGCCTCAATGCGCCATGTGTTGCCGGAAAGGAAAAACAGGATCCGGCTTCGGTGATTGTGGATGCCTGCCGGTATGCCAAGGAGCACAACAACGATGTGCTGATCTGTGATACGGCTGGCCGCCTGCAAAACAAAACGAACCTGATGCGCGAACTTGAAAAGATGAGCCGCGTAGCAGGCCGGGAAATCGAAGGGGCACCCCACGAAACCTGGCTGGTTCTGGATGCGACCACTGGACAGAACGGAATCTCGCAGGCCAAAGAATTCATGGAAGTCACACCGGTGACCGGCATTGTTCTGACCAAAATGGATGGAACAGCCAAAGGCGGCGTCGTAATGGCTATCCGCGACCAGTTAGGTCTGCCGGTTCGTTTCCTTGGCCTTGGTGAAAAACCGGAAGATCTGCGTCCATTTGATCTGTCCAGCTATCTGATCGGCATCACTAAAGGTCTGGAAGACGAAGAATGATCTCGCACGTCACAGCCAACGAACTGCTCGATCTGTACGAAGGCCTGCTCAGTGTGCGCCAGCAAGAAGTTTTAGAGCTTTACTTCCAGGAAGATCTTTCGCTGAAGGAGATCCAGGAAAATCTCAATATTTCCAAAGCCGCTGTCTATGATGCCCTCAAAAAGGGGATTGCGGCGATGGAAAACTTTGAGGCCATTCTCCATCTCCATGCCAAAAGCAAGATCCTGGCCGCTTTTCTGGAAGCCCATCCTGAATTTGAAGAAATCCTCGGCAGTCTGCGCGAATAGCAGGCTGCTTTTTGCATTTAAAACGCTTTATTCATCAATTCCCCTGGATCCAAAGTGATCCAAAGTGATCTGAAATGCCCTTCATGGAAGAAATCGCTTTGGTTTTGAAGACAGATCAAAAAAGCTGACCGTATCGTTATGGAAGATCCGAAGATCAGGGGCAAAACTGGCAAGCTTATAGGGCTGAAAATCGATTGCCATCGTGTTGCGTCCGTGTGGGCGTTATGAACGATAAGGATTTGATTATCAACTTTTTAGGCGTGAAATATCACATTTTATTTTGGATATTGTATCCTGTGAACAGCAGAGCATGGCTCTGTGTGCTTTTGGAGGGCGCTCAAATCAATCAAAAAACGCCTTGTTGAAAGAATAAGCCATGCCTCATGAGAGCAGGTGATGTTTTTGCAGTTAGAAGAAAGTGGCCGCCTGGCTGCGATTATCATGCGCACCGGAAAACTGCTGTTATCAAGCGGGGGCGATGTAGTCAGTGTCAAGCAGGCCATGAAAAGGGTCTGTGCAACGCATTCTGATGCGAAAAAACCTGAAGCGATCGTGGGTTCAAACAACCTGATGTTTTCTTTCAAAGTTGATCATCATATTGTGACCCGGATCTGTGAAGTCAAAAAAATCGGAAACGACATTACACGCATTGAAATGATTCATAATTTTACCGAGAATTGTTCGTCCATGTCGCTGGACGAGATGGAAAAAGAACTCGACCGAATTGAAGCGTATAAGCCGATTCCAAGGTGGATCCGGGTACTGGCTTCCGGGATCTGTTCAGCTGGATTCGGATTGTTTTTCAGTGACTGGTCAGACGCTTTTTATATTTTCCTGATTGGCCTTGGCGCCGGATGGATTCTGACTTCGAAAGCAAACCGGATTTTGAATATTATTGCCGCAAGCTTTTTTGTCACGATCATTCCGATTCTTCTGGAGCATGTAAATATTCCAATTGGGATTGAAAAAACAGTGGTTTCCAATATGCCGCTGATGGTTCCGGGAATGGTCATGTTTAATGCCATCCGGGATACTCTCAACGGTAACTATGCAGCTGGCTGGGCACGGATTGCCGAAGCGCTGATGATCGGTGCATCCATCGCCGCTGGCACAGGAATAGCATTGGCGGTGCTTTTGATATGATGATTCTTATTAATGCGATTGGTGCAGGGATTGTGTGCAGCATGTGTTCGATCCGTTTTAACGGGCGGGGCAGCAATGTTCTGGTTGCCGGGTTTATCGGCTTCATGTCCGCTCTGGTGATGGGATTCTTTTCCGGCATGTATGTCAGGGCCTTTGTCAGCGGTCTGACTTACAGCATTCTGTCTGAGATTTTCTCCCGGATTTTTGACAAACCGGTGTCCGTTTATCTTCCGGCTGTCCTGGTACCGTTTGTACCCGGCAAACTGACGTATTACATGATGGGTGAATTTGTTCATGGCGATCGGGTCGCAGCGATGGATCGAGTTTCAGAAATTCTTTGCGTCTGTGGAATGATTGCGCTGGCCATTTTGCTGACCGAAACCGCAATCCGGGTCTGGACCGAATGGCGTGAAAAAGGAAAACAGAAACAGGCCAGTCTGAATGAGTAAATAAAGCTCCAGATCCTCAAAAAACGAGCATTTCTTTACGATTTTTACGAAAGTTTGCTTCTTGCCTCCATGTGGCAGCCTTAACTTTTTAGGCTTTTAATCGTCCCGGTATAGCCTCCCCAAGGCTTGCCGGGAATTTTTTTGCGGCATTTTGCGCCATATTGATCAGCTGCTCAAAGCCAATCTGATCGAGGGCGGCAAGCCGGCATGGCCGACAAATCTTTTTGCAGGCATCAGACCTGGCTTCTGCTGGCATCAGTCCTGACTTGGATCATGGAGAAAAGAATTAGCAGATCTTTTTTGAAATAACAATCTGAAAAGAAAAAATTCAGCTTGAAAAAGATGGAAAGATGAAAACAGACCTGGCACAGAGGCGGATTTCTGGCTTAGGTGCCCAAGATTTTTAAACTTGCGATTTTCATTGTGAGAATTGCTCTAAAACGAACTTGTGAAAGAATTCTTTTCATTCAGCCTGAAAGCGCCTTTTAGGATCTCTTTCAATAGCAGTCATCGAAAACAGTTTCGGGCTCAAAAAGGATGAGGATTGGACTGTTATTCAAAATGGGATAAACTTGATATATCTGTTAATCAAGAAAAGAGGAGAAAAAATATGGCAATTGTTATGTCCGTCAATGCTGGAAGTTCGTCTTTGAAATTCCAGGTTTATGAAATGCCGGAAGAAAAAGTCCTGGCAAAAGGCCTTGTAGAAAGAATCGGTCTGAATGATGGGGTGTTCTCCATCACTGTCGATGGCAAGAAATATACCGAAACAGCGGATATCCCTAACCACGAAGTTGCAGTTCAGATGCTCGTTGATGCGCTGATCAAACATCACGTTGTTAACGAACTGACTGATATCAAGGCGATTGGCCACCGCATCGTCCATGGTGGTGAATTCTATGCTGACTCTGTAGTGGCTACTCCAGATGCAGTTGAAAAAGTTGAAGAGTGCATCCCCCTGGCTCCGCTGCACAACCCAGCTGGTCTGACTGGTTATAAAACATTCGCAAAGATGCTGCCGGATGCGGTTCATACCTTCGTATTCGATACTGCTTTCCACCAGACAATGCCAGCTGAAAACTATATCTATCCAATTCCTTACGAATACTATGAAAACGACCATATCCGCCGCTATGGATTCCACGGGACTTCTCATAAATATCTGACTGAGCGTCTGGCTGAAATCGAAGGCAAGAAGCCAGAAGAAATGAATATCATCACTTGCCACTTAGGCAATGGCGCTTCCATCACGGCTGTTAAAGAAGGAAAATCCTTCAAGACTTCCATGGGTCTGACTCCTCTGGCTGGTGTTGAAATGGGTACTCGTTCCGGTGATATCGACCCGGCAATCCCTGGTGTGCTGATGGAAAAATATGGTTACACCGCAAAAGAAGTCGACAATATCCTGAATAAGAAATCGGGTCTGCTTGGTGTTTCCGGTCTCTCCTCTGACAGCCGCGATATTGAAAATGCGATTGAAGAAGGCAACAAACGCGCAGCTCTCGCAAAGAAAATCTTTGATGACCGCGTAGTCGAAACAGTTGCCGGCTACTATGGCTTAATGGGCGGTGCGGATGCGATTATTTTCGCCGGCGGTATCGGTGAAAATGCGATTGACACACGTGCTGACATCATCAACGGACTGGCAGCTCTCGGTGTAAAACTGGATGACGAAGCCAACAACTGCCGTGGCAAAGAAGTCAAGATCTCAGCTCCTGATTCTAAACTGGATGTATTTGTCATCCCGACAGATGAAGAAGTGATGATCGCCCGTGACGCTTTCGCTAACCTGAAGTAATGTTCGATCCAGAAAAAGAAAAAAAGTTCTTTGAGGCCATTGAACATGCGGACTCTATCGTCATCTTCCGGCATGTTTCCCCCGATCCCGATGCATTCGGCAGTCAGCTTGGCTTACGGGAATGGATCAAAGAAGAATATCCAGAAAAAACTGTTCTCGCTCTTGGCCAGGGTCCTTTGATGGACCAGGCGGATGATGAAACGATTGCCAATTCGCTGGCGATTGTGACGGATACAGCCAATAGTCCAAGAGTGGATGACTTGCGCTATGCCAAGGCAAAACAGATTGCCCGTATTGACCACCATGTCAAAGTGGAAGATTTCGGTGATCTTGATTTTGTCGATGACAAAGCAGCGGCAGCCTGTGAAATTGAAGCGCTGATGCTTAAAGACGCTCACAAGACGATTGGTTCTGCTGCTGCCCAGCATATGATGAGCGGCCTGATGGCAGATACCCAGCGTTTTACCATTCCAACGGTCCGTCCTCAGACTTTTGAAGCAGCAATTTGGCTGATGGAGCAGGGAGCCAATCCAAACCTGGCTGCAAAATCGCTCTACAGTACAACCTGGCCGCTTTTCCAGTACAATACAAGAGTAAAAAGCCGTGCGCAAAGACGAGGCGGACTGCTCTTTGCCCTGATGAGCCAGAGTGATTATCTGGAATTTGGACTGTCCTATGAGGAAGCCAAAAACGAGGTAAATGCGCTTGGCAATATTGGCGACATCCAGATCTGGGCGCTCTTTACTGAAGATGGCGACCACACCTATGCAGCCTCGCTTCGTTCGGCTTCTGTTTCTGTCCGCGAACTGGCAGCTGAATATGGCGGCGGCGGACACGCGTGTGCATGCGGCATCAAGAAGATTCCCCCTGAAAAACTTCCGGTGCTCATCGCAGCTCTGCAAAATCTTGCCAATCAGGCCTGATCCTGCCGGACAGGCGTGAACTGCATTCTGTAAACCCAAAACAAGAGATTTTGATTGTGTAAGTTTTCCTTACTTACCGGTCAAAATCTCTTTTTCTTTTCTGGCAGCCTCCCGGGGAACAAGACGATGCACAATCAGGTTTTTGGATCTCCTGCCGGACAGAAAAGCCCTTTTTGCTGATTGATCCGAAGTGTGGTCCTGATTGCTTTCGTCTGTTTCGAAAAATCGTCACAACTCGATATAATAGCCGTATGATTCATCTTCATACCCGATCGTGCTACTCATTGTTAGAAAGCACTCTGCAGATCGATGACATCATTCGTAAAGCCAAAGAAAATGGCCAGAGGGCTGTGGCATTGACCGATCATCGTTCCCTGTATGGAACGATGGCTTTTCTTCATGCCGCCAAAGAGGCTGGCCTCAAACCGATCATCGGTCTGGAATTTGAAATCCGAAAAAACGAACAGATCTATTCCTTGCTTGCTCTGGCAAAAAACACAACAGGTCTGCAAAGCCTGTACCGCCTTTCAACGACCCTGATGTCGACAAATGAGCCGCTGCCTTTTGAAGAGCTGGCTTCCTATCAGGAAGGTTTGATCTTGATGAATGCGGGCGGCGATGAGTATCTGGAAAGCATGGCTCAGGAAAATGACCTGGAAGCTCTCAGTGAATTTTTCGCTGATCTGCAGGCGGTAAGTGAACAAAGCTACATGGCTCTATCCTTACAGGACTCTCCGCGCTATGCCCGATCCAACCAGGTCATGCGCAGCATTGCTCCTTCTTTAGACATCGAATGTGTAGCCCTTTCACGCATTGAATACGAAAAGCCGGAAGATGAGCGGACTCTGAGGCTGCTGCAGGCCATTTCAAAATCCTGTTTCATTGATGATCCATCCCTGAAAGTGCGTAAGGGCCGCTGGTATCGATCGCCCGAAGAGATGGCTGAGTTGTATGATGGCCGGTCTTTGGAAATGACAAACCGGATTGCGGATCAGATTGAAGAGTACAGTATTCCCAAAGCAGAACTGCCTGTCTATCACAATAAAAATGACATCAGCAGTGAGATGTATCTTAAAAATCTCTGTATCGCCGGTCTGAAAAAACGACTCAATGGCAAGATAGAAGCCCGCTATGCGCGCCGGCTCAATGAAGAGCTGGATGTCATTTTATCGATGGGCTTTGCGGACTACTTTCTGATTGTCTGGGACTTTATCCGCGAAGCGCGCAAGCGTAATATCCTGGTCGGTCCAGGACGAGGCAGTGCAGCAGGATCGCTTGTCGCATGGTGTCTTGGCATCTCGCATGTCGATCCGCTGGTCAATCATCTGCTGTTTGAACGTTTTCTCAATCCGGGGCGTGTCAGCATGCCAGATATTGATACCGACTTTCCGGATAACCGGCGGGATGAAATCATTGAATATGTCCAGGAAGTCTATGGCCGTTATCATGCCGCGCATATCGTCACCTTTGCGCGCATGAAAACCAAATCTGCCCTGCGGGATTGCGGCCGGGCATTGAATGTGCCCATGCGGGAAGTTGACCGGCTTTGCAAATTGCTGCCAAACAGCCCAAATCTGACGTTGAAATCGGCTTATGAGACCAATCGGCCTTTTGCGTCTTTGATCAATAACAATCCAAGACTACAGGCTGTTTACCAGGCAGCGATCCGCATCGAAGGCTTTCCGCGCCATGCTTCGATTCATGCAGGGGGTATTGTTCTGGCTCGTGAGAGCATTGTCAACCAGGCCCCGCTCCAGGAAGTCGGCGAGCCGCTTCCAGCCGTTCAGTTTACGATGGAATATCTCGAAGAAATCGGCCTGATTAAATTCGACTTTTTGTCCCTTCGCAATCTGACCACTCTGGCCAATATGGTCGATGGAATCGAGCAGCAGACCGGTCAGAAAATTGATCTGCTCAAACTGCCGCTTGATGACCCGATGGTCTTCCAGGTCTTGCAAAATGGAGATACCCAGGGCATCTTCCAGTTAGAAAGTGCCGGCATCCGGGATCTGATCCTGCGTTACCGGCCGGTGCGTTTTGAAGACATTGCAGCGATTCTGGCTCTATACCGACCAGGGCCAATGAAAAATATCGACATGTTTCTGGAGGCCCGGTTTCACCCGCAAAGCCGACGCAGCATCCACCCCTTGATTGACCCGCTGCTTGCAGAAACGGGTGGAATTTTCGTCTACCAGGAACAGATCATGGAAGCAGCCCGGATCATAGGCGGGTTTACCTTATCCGAAGCCGATATTCTGCGTAAGGCGATGTCGAAGAAAAAGCCGGAAGTCATGAAAGAGTGGGAAGAGAAGTTTGTCCAGGGCGCTCTGGCCAATCAGATTGACGGATCCAAAGCTCGCGAAATCTTTGCGACGATGAGCCAGTTTGCGGAATATGGATTCAATAAGTCCCATTCCTATGTGTATGGCCTGATCGTGTATCAGATGACCTGGATCAAAGCCAGGCATCCACTGGTTTTCTATCAGTGTTCCCTCAACGCAAGTATCGGTTCAGGTTCGAAAACCAATATCTTCCTGCAAGAATGCCGAAATCGCCAGATCCCAATCCTGCCGATTTCCATCAACAAGTCGGGCAGCCGCTTTGAAATCGAAAAGCAGGCTTTGCGCATGCCGCTTTCTCTGGTTCACTCCATCAACCGCCAGATCATCGAAAAGATTGAAGCGGAAAGACAGGCTCACGGATATTTCGATGATCCTTGCCTGGCTATCCTGCGATTGCTTCATGCCAGTCTTTCTTCAGCGCAGATTCTCGCTCTTATACGGGCAGGGGCATTCGATGAGCTGCAGGCTGGACGTGAAAGCCTGGAAGCGGGCATGGAAGAAGTTGTCCGGCTGGCGGATCTGGTCTGTCTGGACGAAACAACCAAAACCTGGCGCTTTTCTGGCATTACACCACCTGAACTGCCTGAGCGTCCGATTGATCGAATGACACGCCTGCAAAATGAAAAAGAGGTTCTTGGATTTTATGTCACCCGCCATCCATCCGAGATCGTCCGCCAGAAGGACCGGCGGATCATGAGTGCACAAAAGGCTTTGGGCTATGAAGGAAGACTGCAATTGGCGGGTATCCTTCATTCCATCAAGGAACATAAGACGAAAAAAGGACAGATGATGGCCTTTGCCATCCTGAGTGATGATACCGGGGAGATCAACCTTTCAATTATGCCCTGGCTGCTCGATCAGATCCGGCCAATTCTCAAAGAAAACCAGCTCGTCTGGCTGCGGGGCAATAAAAACCGCCCACAGTCAGTTCTGGTTGACGAACTGGCCCCGATTACCAGACTGTAAGAATTGGAATGAAGAATTGATCGGAATGAAGAATTGAAAAGAGTAATAGAATCTGCCAGACCAGGCAGCCGGAAAAGACCATAGAGGAATGAGATAAAACAGTTAACATTTGATAGGTAGAAAAATGAGAAGAGAAGCAGCACAATCAGCTCTTTTGCCCAGGTCTGATTGTGCCGGGAAAGAAGGAAAATGGATGATTAAAGCGATCTTTCTGGATGTAGACAACACCCTGTTTTCGCATGCTCAAAAAAAGGTGCCGGACGATGCAATGGAAGCCATCCACCAGTTTCAGAAAAATGGCGGCCTGGTTTTTATGGCAACCGGGCGGCATGTCAGTGAGCTGAAAGAGTTGGAGCTGGATAAATTGAATCTGGATGGCTATGTCATGATGAATGGCACGATTATTCTCGATCGAAATATGGATCTGGCTGCGGGTATTCAGTTTCAGAATGAAGCCCTGAAATCGCTTCTGGATCTGTTTGAACGCAAAGAGCGTCCGGTGGCCCTGCTGGAAAAAGACTGTTTCTACATGAACTATATTGATGATAGGGTCCGGCAGGTTCAGGTTGATTACTCACTGGCTCCTCCTGCTGTCCACGGCTGGACAGGAAATCCGCTTTATGGTGGTGTCACCTATGTTTCGAGAGAGGAAGAACCAGAATTTAAGCAAAACGAAATCGGACCAGGGGTTCTGGTTGAACGCTGGGGTGATTTTGGCGTGGATCTGGTGCCGCATTCAGGGGGCAAAGCTTATGGCCTTGAGCAAGTCGGCAAAGTTTATAATCTGAAGCCTGAAGAGATGATGGCTTTTGGAGATGCTGACAATGATCTGTCCATGCTCAAATATGCCGGGATTGGAGTAGCAATGGGCAATGGACTTGATGTGGTCAAAGAAGCAGCGGACTATGTCACTGACTCGGTAGACGAAGGCGGAATCGCCAATGCGATGAAGCATTTCGGTCTGATCTGAAATTCTGGCTTAGATGCAGGCTTCAATGTCTGCGGTCAATTGTGAAACGATGAACAAGGTCAAAATTTTGTGGGAATTGATCGAATTTTGGGCTGAAAGTTGACGTTCACAATCCAGATCATTAATATATGACTGTTGCAGTCTTCACGACTTGCAACCGCACAGAAAAGGCACAAGTGATGCACAGGCGCATCCGCCTTCATGGCGAGTATCAAGACTCGGAAAGGAGACACATATGTACGCAATTATCGAAACCGGCGGAAAACAGATCAAAGTCGAAGACGGATCCGTAATCTGGGTAGAAAAATTAGACGCTCAGGAAGGTGAAAACGTAACTTTCGACAAAGTTCTGTATGTAGACGGAAAAGTTGGAAAACCTTTTGTTGAAGGGGCTTCTGTTACTGGAGTAGTAGAAAAACAGGGTAAAGGCAAGAAAATCACAATCGTGAAATACCGTCCTAAAAAATCTTCCACTCGTAGAAAACAGGGTCACAGACAGCCTTATACACGTGTTAAAATCGAATCCATCAACGCTTAATGATTCAGATTCGTTTTGAAACTACAGAGACTGGTCTTATCCGGACAATGACGATGACAGGCCATGCCAATGCCGCTCCTTATGGACAGGATTTAGTATGTGCCGGTGTATCGGCCGTTGCCCTCTCATCGCTCAATGCGATTGATCTTTTGTACCCCGATGCCTGTACAATGATGGCTGAAAACAATAAGATCTTCTTAAAAGTTGATCATGACAGTCATGATCTTCAGATTACGCTGAAAACCATGGCCACTCAGTTATCCGCACTGGCTTCTGAGTATCCGAAATCCATTCGGATCCGGTACAGTAATTAAATAACAGAAGAGAAAGAGGTGTACTCATGCGTTTTACAATGAACCTTCAGTTCTTCGCTTCCAAAAAAGGTGTAGGTTCGACCAAGAACGGTCGTGACTCCCACTCCAAACGTTTAGGTGCTAAACTGGCAGATGGACAGAAATGCCTTGCTGGTTCTATCATCTACCGTCAGCGTGGAACAAAAATTCATCCAGGTAAAAATGTAGGCAGAGGTGGAGACGATACTCTGTTTGCTACTGTTGATGGCGTAGTTAAATACGAAAGACTCGGCAGAGACAGAAAACAGGTTTCCGTATATCCTGCTGAATAATGAATGTAAATGAAGTCTGGCTTAGCCAGGCTTTTTTTTGCTTTTGTAAAATCCATAAAGCGAGGGCGATTTTATTTCACGCTAGCCGATATTTTCCAGACAGAAAATTGATCCGTTTATGGATCTGAGGGATGCCTGTTTTTTGAATTCAAGAAAGCTTTCCCTCATCCCCAGCTGATTAAAAGTGCGGAAGCAGCAAATATCTGCATCAGATAGATTTGGTGATCTATTCTGCTTAAAATTGAACGCTACAAGTTGATCCTTTAATCGAATTGGAATAATTTCTATAGGTATAGAACTGTTTAACCGTAGTGAAACAAATGTGATCTTTACTCTTGCACAACACGATTCTGTAGGGATCAAAAAGAAATTTCTCGGATGCTCAAGGACTTTCTTTATCGTGATTTACCTGATTGAATGAAATTGCTGAGCTTTAAAGGAGTGGGGCGACTTGATTTTTTGAAAAATGAAAACAGAAGAATTTGATGAAAATAGAGAAATACTCTATGAAATTTATCTGCGGAAGAGAAAAAATCTCTGAATTCCATATATATTATATATTATAAAGCTAGGAGGTGTTTGATATGTTGATAAAATTCGAATTTAAAAACTATAAATCTTTTCGTGATGAAGCATCGCTGGATTTACAGGCTGCACCTCTTGAAGAGACAAAATTTCAGGTAAGAACTCACGGAAAAGAAAAGATTCTGCCGATAGCCGCAATTTATGGGGCGAATGCGAGTGGAAAGTCAAATGTAATTGATGCTTTTGGGTATATGGTGAAATACGTTCTCCTTTCATTTGGTTATGAGGATGCGCCGAAAGTTTCAGAGGGAAAAGATCTTCTTCCGGCTGCAATCAGAGTGCCAGGATTCAATCCATTTCGTTTTGGAACAAGCAATGAGACAGAAAATGCAGTTTCCCAGTTTGAGATCTGGTTTACAGTTCCAGGGGATAAACAGAAACGTACATTTAACTATGGTTTTGCACTCGATATGCAGGGCGTACGAGAAGAATGGATGAATGTAAAAGCGAGAACGGTTAAATCTTATCAGCCTGTTTTTTGGCGTGAGAATCTTACTGTTGATTTTTCCTCTAAAATCAAAAAGGGATATCAGAGTCTTCTACGAGAATCATTAAAGCCGAGAAATTTGTTGGTTTCTATGGGTGGACGTTTGAATATAGATCTTTTAAAAACTGTTCTGGATTGGTTTAAGGATGTTCAGGTGATCAATTTTGGTGATCCTGTCGAAAATGCTGTGGCCTCTTTAAGTTTTGATTCTGATTTTATTGATGATGATAAACGAAGAACAGAGTATATTACATTTCTTTCTGCTTTTGATGATTCGATTCGTAAATTTGAAATTGACGAGATTCCTCAGAATGATAAAAACGAAAATAATGACAAGAACGAAAAGTATGTAGATATCAGGACGGTTCATCTCACAGCGGATGGTCGAGAAGTTCAGATCCCCTTGAATGAGGAATCAGATGGGACCTTAAAAATGTTGGCTTTATATCCGATGATTTATCAGACGCTGACAAGTGGAGGAGTCTTGTTTGTCGATGAATTGAATTCTAGACTTCATCCGTTTCTCCTTCGCCTGATTATTCAGATGTTTGCAGATCCTGAAATGAATCCAAACGATGCCCAATTGATATTTACTTTACACGATATATGGCAGTTAAAAGATAATATTCTAAGACGCGATGAAATCTGGTTTACGGAAAAAAACGAATCTGGTATTTCTGAACTCTACTCTTTATATGACTTTGAAGACGAAGATGGTCATAAAATCAGGATAGATGAAGACTATTTAAGAAACTATACGCTTGGGAAATATGGCGGTATTCCTCAAATTAAATCCCTTGATCGAATGATCGGGAACGGACTTGATGAGGAAAAAACAAATGGCTAGAGTTCCAAGGAAACATAATGGTGAGATAAAAAGTAAACAAAGAAGAAAACTATACAATCAATGCAGGTTTACAATTATCACAGATGGGAAACAAACTGAGAAAGCCTATTTCACAAGCTTGAAAAAAGCGATTGATGCAGAAACATCTGGACATTTATCACTGACAATAAAAACTTGTGACACGGACAGACTCTTTGAAACATGTAGTGAAATCATAGCCAGAAGCAATGTGAATGAGCGGATTTGGATTGTGGTAGACCGAGATGAAGTCAAAAACTTTGATCGAAAAATTGATCAAGTAAAGGCTTTGGCTCCAGAACGAGTGGATGTAGCTTGGTCGAATCCCTGTTTTGAAGTCTGGTTTTTATATTATTTTGGTAAGGCGAAGTATTTTCATAGTTCTCAGGCCTGTTGGCAGGAGTTTGGAAGACTGTATAAAGCCAGGCTTAACAATGACTATGATAAAAGCGAAAAAGCCTGCAGAGTCATTTATAAATTGCTGATGGATTGTGGAGATGAAGAGAAAGCTATTCAATCAGCCGAACAGGATCATAGAAACCATTGCAGAAAGCTGAATACGCCTTCGAACAGCAATCCCTGTACAACTGTGTATCAGTTGGTCGCCGAATTGAAGAAAGGGAAATGAAAAGAATGCAGCTGGATTGGGTGTTCAGCTGCATTCTTCGTTGCTTGGATGTTCAATTGGAAAACTCCAGAAAGTGAGAGCAGGGAACAGAGGTTTCACCAGCCCAAACAACTTTATGAAGCATTTTGGAATGTTTTGTCTGATCGAATCTTAAAAATGGAAAAACGCCCAGGCGGGATTATGATATTAAACAGTTAATATTTGATGTAACTTATTGATGTTAATTGTCTTATGTTGTATCAACAGCTGGCAGAAAAAATGCCCTGACTTTGCATCGGTTGAAGCTAGGTACTGCAGCGGATACATCCCTGTTCAAAGAGCTGATCCTGAAACCAGGATTCAGCATTTGGCTTGCCGGAACAAAAGGCGGTCCTTATTAAAGCGAAAAAAAATCTGTTAAATTTTTATAAAGACATAAATATTGTCAGAACGCCTGTTAAACTCAGCTCAATGAAAGTTCAGTCCTCAATCT
>CAJTVE010000049.1 GCA_910579655.1 uncultured Allobaculum sp.
CGAGAAAGATTTGTTTGCATTTTGAAGACAAAACACGAAAAATGGTTTTGTGAAAAAAGCCATGAATTATTCGGGTTAAAATTAACCACATCCAACCAGCTGAGCTGTCTGAGAGAGAATCTAGAAAATGAGAGGTGTAAGTTATGGATTTATCATGTAATCACGCCTGGGTCAGAGTTGAAGAGAATGAACACGCCGGATTTGGCTACCGAATCCTTTCTTCCACCGCTAACCACGCTGCGCGCAAACCGGTCCCAGGGACCAAATGCATTGAAGTCGGTACTGGACTGACATGGACCGTTGCCTTCAAGGATGGTGAATTTTTTGCCATCCGCAAAAAGGCGCAGCCTCAGTGGATGGAATAATACTGCTCTTCTAAACTCGCCGCTAACTGTCTGGCCAACAGGTCAGGGAAATACACCGATAGCTTGAACAAAGGAAAAACGAATTTTGCAGCCGTTCTGGAACCAAGATCTTGATCTGGTTCCAGTTTTCTTTTTTCCGCCCAGCTGCAGGCTTCTTTTTCAATCCGGCTATCTGCTCCGTTCTGTCTTTTTGAAGGACTTTCTGTGCGCATCTCAGGGCCTGCGTGTGTCAACACGCCCTAAAATAGAAGATGATACGCGCAAGGAAACGATCTTCCTGGATTCAGAACTCATTGCGCACAAAAATTTTATCTCAGATAGAAAGGATGATTTTATGGATTGGAAAGACAGTTTTAACCGGAACGTGCTGATGCAGGGCTGGCGTCGATTCCAGAATCACGAAATGGGACCGATCATGAAAAACAACAACACCTATTTCGTTTCGAGCCCTGAAGGGTACCAGACCCGGGCTGTCATTGAGAATGGATATGTTGATTCCATTTCCTGCTCCTGCTTTCGAGGACGACGCGGCGAGCTTTGCGAACATGAAGCCGCCTTGCTGTTTGCCCTTGAAAACAATGCCTCTTCCTCCAGAAAAACGCCAGACGCTCCCTCAAAATCCCCATCAAAAGAAAACCGCCAGATCCCTCATCCAAATGCTTATTCCCGCCCTGAAGCCTCTCCATTTGGCAGGACTTCAAGACCCGTTAAAGAAGCTCCACAGACATCCTGGTCTCATCCCGACGGACCTGCCACACCCAAAGTGACTCCGCCTTCTTCGGATGATTCGATGCCTGCCAACCCATTATTGGATGAACTCCAGAAACTTTTTGGACTGGAAACCCCAAGCGCTCCCATCCATCCTCATGAACAGGCTCCAAAAGAAGAAAAGCCATCGGCTTTTGAAGGATCAGGAGCCGATTTCAAAAAACCAGAAGCTGATTTTAAATCTTCTGCTTACCACACTCCAACAAAGCCAGCACCAAAAGCCACTGAACCAGATCGTGCACCATACTGGCACCCGGATCCTGCCGCTTTAAAAAAATCAGGCGATGAACCATTCAATTCCTGGTCAGCCAGAGACTCAAAGCCAGAGGCTGTTCGGCCAGAAGCTGCCACAGAAGCATCTCAAAGGCCAGGACCTGAAAAGCCTTTGCAAGATCCAGAAGATGAATTCACAGATCCGTTTGAAAGATGGATGAATGCTGCCAGACAGGCTCAAAACCATCAGGATCTTCAAAAGCCAGAAAATGAGTCCCTGCCGACACAAAAGCAGCCAGAGCCGTCCACCTTTAAAGCGCCAGAGCGAAATAACCAGCCACATCCCTCCTGGTTCTGGGATCCGTTTCACCCTGATACAAAATCTCCGTTGCAGACTCAGTCCAAACCGGAATCAGAGCCAGAAAAAGAAAACGCCTTTTTCCGACCAGAGCCGCCAGAACCAGCTGCTCCGGTTGAGTCAAAGCCGCAAATGCAGCCGACCGCTTCTGATTCCAGTACGGTAAAGATCACTCCTTTTGAGGCTGAATCTGAAAAGACGCATTCACAGCCTGCTTTTGAAGAAAAGAAGCCGCAGGCCAGGACAGCGCCGGCAGATGAGGAGCCGACAGTACGACCAGACATCCACGCCTTCACACCCCCAGCCGTAAAAACAAAACTGGCGGGCAGCCCTGAACCGGCCAAAGAAGAAGCATTCACCGATGCACCTTCCAAAGCCGATGCTCCAAAAGCAGAATCTTCAGGGACTGCTTTTACAGGCATCCAGACCGATAAGCCCTATGACTTTGAAGCCTTGTTACAGAAGCTGTCTTCAGGTGATCTTTCTGCCTTATTAAATGCCTATGGCAAAATGCACCCTGAATTCCAGGATTTCATTCTGGCCGGTTCTCTGGAAACCAATCCAGAGGCCATCGGCCTGATCTTTGAGGAAGCGCATATCCGGCTGAAAGCCTGCCTGCTCAAAGATGGAAGTTTCCAGGAACGCGAGGCATCCCGTCAGGCCAGAGCCTTTTTGAGCTGGCTGGATGACCAGCTGCTTGCTTTGTTTGCCAGCCGCCAGGAAGCCAGCGCTTCTGATCTTTTAAGAAATATTCTGAACGCTCTCAACGAATCCGTTCGTCTGGACGATGAACTGGAAGCAAATTTCCTGGTTCACGAGATCTTCTCCAGACTTGACCATCTGCTGGCGGGTGCCCCGGCTTTAGTGGTCAAGGATACATTCTCGTGGATGGAAGACCATCTGGCAAGTCCTGTTCGGACAATGATTGATCTTCCAATGCTCCACCTGGTTGAAAAGCCCTACTTCAATCGAGAAGAGTTGGCTTTGCTCAAACTCAATCTGCTCACTTCGGTTCTTAATCAAGCCGATGACTATTCCCTTTCTGTCGCTGCACGCCACCAGCTTCTGAACGCCATTCTAGATCTGGTTAATGCCTTCCCACAGCTTGAACAGTCGGCGACAAGCTTCATGCAGACCTATGGATCGTCCCCACAGGCCCTGCTGAAAAAAGCGCATCAGGCGATTGAACATAACCGTCCTGGCCTTGCACAAGTCCAGCTCAAAAAAGCCAGAGCCAGTACGCTCTCCAGCTCGCAGGAAGAAGAAGTCTGCCGCCTGCTGATCCAGATTTACCAGATCGAAAAACAGCCGGATTTAGCCGTCCGTCAGCTCAAAGAACTGATCTTTGTTCTCGATGCGGCTGACCCTGATGACCTGGCTTTGCTTAAAAAGCTCGAATCGGATGATGAATGGGCCGAAGACCTGAAGAAACTGGAAACTACAGCCTCACCTGAGCTGCTGATCCTTGTTTATGACCGGCTGCATCTGGATGACAAACTGTTAGCCGTTCTTGAAAAAGAGCCGCAAATTCACGATCTGATTGACTATGAAGATCGTCTGAATGCCGTTGATCCAGATCGCACGGCCAGGCTCTGGCTCAATGCAGCGCATTCCATTGCGAATCAAGCCAATGAACGTCATGATTACCATCGTCTGGCTGCCGCCTTACGCAAAGCGGCGGATCATCCATCCACACACGATGAAGCTTTGCAGTTTGCGTATGAGCTCAAAGAAATGAACCACCGCCGCAAAGCGCTGATTCAGGAACTTCACCACGCCGGCTTCTGATTGCATGCCGCCCGCAAAAAAAAGATCAGCACTTGGAGTCGAAATCGAGCGTCTACATCCTGTCTGATTCTTTGTCTGGCATTTAAAACGTAAAACACCAGTCCGCGGTTCTTCTGTTCTGGAACGGAAGAGCCGTTTTTCTATGCTTTCCATGCTTCATTTCGGTTCTGGACATTTATACATCCAATGCCTTTTATCGATTGAATCCTCACGATCATCCAGAACGCATGGACCCTTCAGTCCTGTTTTTGTCGGGATAGAACCAGGCATGCAAATTTCGGATACCGTTAGATCTGGAATTTCTTTTTCGAAGTTGCTTTCCGATGAATTTCAATATAATTCAGAAATAAATAAAATCTGTAAGGAACCAAAGTATCATCAATTGTTAAAATGGTGTCGATGATTTCAACAGGGAGGTGCAGACAATGAATTATCAAGAAATCAATGCCCAGACGATCGACAAATGGGTGCAGGCTGGCTGGCAATGGGGCATTCCAATTTCGCATGAACAATTTGAAGCAGCCAGACACGATCAATGGGATGTCGTTTTAACGCCGACCAGGCCTGTTCCGCACGAATGGTTTGGAGATCTGAAAGGAAAGAAGATATTGGGACTGGCCAGCGGCGGCGGACAGCAGATGCCGATTTTTGCCGCTCTCGGAGCCGATTGCACGGTATTGGATTATTCGTCTAAACAGCTGGAAAGTGAAAGACTTGTAGCCAAAAGAGAAGGGTATCCAATCCGGATCGTTTGCGCGGATATGACGAAGCGGCTGCCGTTTGAAGCAGAAGAATTTGACTTGATCTTTCATCCGGTCTCCAATTGCTATGTGGAGGATGTCAAACCGATCTGGAAGGAATGCTGGCGGGTCCTGAAAAAAGGCGGCGTATTGATTGCCGGGATGAATCATCCCCTTATTTATATGGTGGATGAAGAGGAAAAGATGATCATCAACCCGATGCCATTTAATCCCCTCAAAAACAAGAAACAGATGGAACAGCTTCAAAGGGAAGATGCAGGCGTTCAATTCTCGCATTCGCTCGAAGAACAGATTGGCGGCCAGCTGGAAGCCGGCTTCAAACTGACTGCTCTTTACGAAGATACAGCCGGTGCTGGCAGACTGCATGAGCTGAACATCCCAACTTTTTTCGCCACGAGATCTGTAAAAGAATGATCCGAGAAAGCGGCCATAGAAATGGTCTTTCTCAATCGTTTCTCCACTCAATTGACATCAATTATCGCACACTGCTCGCAGAGCAGTCTGAAACCTGCTAAAAACCGATGTGATCGAGTCATTGTCCTTGATCTTTTCTTGAGAATCAGCGACAATACTCAACGGAAAGAAACCTTGTGGATTCAAAACGAACCAGAAATGTTCAAAGTGTTTTTGGCCCGATCTCCTCAGGTTTGAAAAACAAATTATCTGAAGAAATTTGTTGACAAGTTCTTTCCAACCCTGTATTATAACAAAGCATTCTTAAATGGCGGTTGTGGAGAAGCGGTTAACTCAACGGATTGTGGCTCCGTCATGCGCGCGTTCGAATCGCGTCAGCCGCCCCATTTTATGAATACTCCGTGTCAGGAAACTGACACGTTTTTTTATGCTCTGTCTTTATGCCCTGTCTTCACTGACAGGCAGCCGGATCCCCGTCCTGGTGTCTGGTCACTTTTGTCCTTCAGCTTTGGCTGACAGGGTATGGCTGATCCCCGGACGGCTTTTTCATTGCGTCTATCGCTTCTATGACTATGACTTTAGTCAGGCTTTTCTCTTCTCTTCTCTCTTTGACCTCCTTATTTTGCCTTTCAGAAGGCTAAAGAAAAAGGCCTGCCAGATCTCGATTGGAAATCCGGCAGGCCGTAAGATTAATCGTATGGTTTATAAATGGCTTCTTTCTTTTCAAAGTCGATGAAAATCTGATAGGCATCGCCCTGGTCATCCTCATCCCAGATTTCAACCAGTTTTGGCGTGACTTCAACCAGAATCTCGGTATCTACATGAGAGTAGGCATTGTAGGATTTCCAGAGATACTGTTTGTACAGCTTTTCGAAACGGTGGCCAGGTTCGCGGGTAACCAGACCTTTGATTTCGGCATCTCCTTCGATCTGCACTCCATTCCAGCACATGGCCACGCGGGAGTTTTTATAGAGCTGCTGGGTCTTACGGAAATTTTTATCCGTCTTGAAATAAACTTTGTCATTGTAGAACAGGCAGGAGACATTGCGTACCATCGGGTAGTTGTCTACACAGCTTGCCAGGGCCATGATTTTCCATGGGCCGAGTTTATTTTCCATTAAGGCGGCTGCCTTTTCAAAGTTCATCTTGCATTCCATTCTTAATTATTTTCCTCGTTCTCTTTCTTAGTTTTCAGTTATTTGTTCATCAGACAGTATGAACCTTATTTAGGGGTCAGGTTTAGTATACGCGTTTTTTCGGTCAAGTTGGTTTTCAGGCCGATTTTTCGGGATGATTTAGGCAGGGAATGTTGGCACCATCGCCAAAACAGTTCTTTTTCAAATCCCTTAAATGAATTGTAAACCTCTTTCAGGATGAAGAGTTCAAGAAAAATAGTCCATCTGGCTCTTTGAAACAATGGCAGCGATTCGAAGGGCTTCCAGACCAGAATCCTCAGAAATTCAAGCTTGACTGGATTCGAATTCTGTTCAGAATTTGCTGGACCCTATCCCAGGGTACGCATGGTCGCCAGAATCGCCACAATGACAGTTGCAAGAATTACAGTTCCAACAACAGCCATTGTCTTCTTATTCGAAGGCACGGAAGATTCCCGTTTATCGACCAGACCCGATTTATGCAGCGCATTGGAAACTGGCTTGTAGACCAGCAGAATGATGACACTGTTGATGGCAGCTTTCAGGAAATTGAATAAAGCAATTGCTGGCAGCAGACCATTGACGACTTCCTGGGGCATACCGTAGTAAAACGGTGTAACAAAATAGTTCCAGATCACCATGACAACCACAGCCGCCGCTGTACCTGCGCACAGTCCGATAAAAGCACCATTTTTCGAATGAAGCTTTTTATAGATATAGGCTGCCGTGCAGATAAAAGAACAGCTCGAAAGCACATCCATCAGCCAGTCGAGGATGTTGCCGCCATGGAACATCAGCTCCAGCAAGGAAGAGATGGCCGATACAATAAACGCGCTGACCGGTCCATACAAAAATCCCGCAATCCCGATGACGACGTCTTTGGGGTCATACGTCAGAAACGGAACTGAAGGCACTAAAGGCACTCGAAACAACAGGCACAGCACAACTGCCAGCGCACTGAACAGTGCCAGAATGGTCATTTTCTTTGTTGAAATCTTTTTCATATGTACACCTCCACTCACAAAGAAAACTGCAAAAAACTGCTTCTTGGCATTTTTCTGTGGAAAAAGCGCACACAAAAAAAGATCTTCTTTCATCCAGACTTTAACTGTTGCTGCCGGAGTTTCACCAGGCTCGGCCCGAAGGTTCGCGGAGTATACCGCCAGTAGGGAATTTCACCCTGCCCTGAAGAGGTTTTATGCATGTCATAGTATAGCGCTTCGGGCATAGAATCGGAAAAAGAATGTTTTTTCCGGCGCTGGCTGGTCGTTTTTTTAGGTCTGCCGCTACAATATTCCTGAAACTCAGCCAGAGAGCTGGATTGGATGTGGCGATCTTTGCGGATCGTTTCAGACTGATTCCATCCAGCTTATGAGCAGCGCAGGAAAGGAACGTATATGGCTCGACAGAAAAAAGCCGACGATCCCATGCAGGGATTTCGTGCCGGCGGCAGTTTTGACTATAACGGAAAACAGGTTGTCTTGCTGATGAACAGCAAAACCGGACAGCTTGCCTTTGAAATCGATCATCAGCTCGTCAGTGACCCAGCTGTGCAAAATGAACTGATGGCAGCTTTTCAGGTTCGCAACCAGCTTCCCCCAGAAAAGAAGTAAGCCAGGCCAGAGCACCTGGTTTTTCATTTTCCACTCTTCCCTTTTCTGCTCTTCCTTTTCTGCTCTTCCTTTTCAAGGATTCCAATCAGGGATTCAGGATTTTAGTCAATCCTTGAAGAATTTCGGTCAATCCAGGCTTTTTTTGGCCTTGTTTCGATTACTTTTCTATCAGAAATCTTCCAGGGCTTCCTCCTGGTTTCAGCATTTTTCGTATACTGAACTGACAGAAGTGAAAGATTGATGTTTTCATGGTGTCTGGCTGGTCTGGCTATACTTGAAGAGGCCTGTCTTATGAAGAATCTTTTTCTTCCAGCTTTCTTGGAGGTGATTACTTTGAGTACCTATATTTCCGTCATTAAAGACTCGTTCTTTTTCTTTCCGGCAGTCGCTTTTGTCTTCACGATTCCCTATATTCTCTGGAATTATCATAAGTACGGGTCTATCTGGTCTTTGCGGATTGTGGTTGTCTATTCGCTTCTGCTCTATGTCATGACGGTTCTGTTTTTAACCGCCCTGCCGCTGCCAAGTTTTGAATATGTATCCAATCTGAAAATGGCCAGAGCGCAGCTGGTTCCCTTCAATTTCGTTCACGATATTTTTAAAAACCTGAACGGATCACCAGACTCCCTGCAATACTGGATTGCCGCCATCAAGACCAAGGCGTTTAAGGAGTATGTTTTTAACATTCTCATGTGTATGCCTTTTGGTATGTATCTGCGCTATTACTTCAAGCAAAGCCTGCCCAGATGCATCCTCTATACCTTCTTGTTCTCGCTGTTTATTGAGACAACTCAGCTGACAGGACTTTGGGGGATCTATCCCCGCAACTACCGGCTCTTTGATGTTGATGATCTGATTTCCAATACCCTTGGCGGTTTTTTAGGCGCACTCATCGTTTCCTGGATCGGGCGATGGCTGCCCAGCCGGCACCGGATGGATCGCAACAGTTTTGAACGCGGCCGGACTGTTTCCCTGCTTCGCCGCTCGGTGGCGATGGGAATTGATCTGTACGCCTGCTTTCTGATCAGTCTGTGGCTGGATCGGACCTTTCCCCAAATCCCCTTTTCGCTGACCAAACTGTATATGCTGGTGTGCATTGGCTGCACCACCCTCTTTGCGACGATCTTTCGCGGACAGAGCCTGGGGATGATGCTGACCAGCCTGAAAATTGTCAATTCGAAAACCCGTGGCAAAGCCAGCGTGCTCGCGATCTTCTTCCATCTGGCTTTGCAGTATGGAATTGCGATTGGCATTCCTTTGTTTCTGGTCGATGAATCCGGCCATCTGCCCTGGAATCCATTTCTGGTCAGTACCGTTCTCTGTTATTTCTATATGGCCTTCATGATCTGTTCTGTTATCCTGTGCTTTACCAGAAGGCAATCCATTCCGGGACTTCTAAGCCGGACCATCGTGATCTCTGATATTCAAATTCCTGCACGCAGCCAGTAAAAAAATGCTGGCTGCTTTTTCTTTGATCCAAAACCGGCTTCAAGTCCAAAACAAAGATGGTCTTCTGGATAGAACTAAAATATCCTCCAAAATTCGGTTGGCAAAATATCGCTCTGGATTAAAATGAAATACAAGATCTGCGCCATCTCCATATTGGGAAATGGCCCAAACCGAATTGGAACGGATGGCTCTGGCAGGTCATCCGTTCGTTTTCAAAATCAGGCAGAATAGAAAGAGGAAATTGATATGGATGAAAAAGCAATGCTGTATCTGGAAGACGCTGCCCAACAATGCTTTTGGACTGGCAAAGACAGTGAACTGTTCTTGGATGTGGCAACCGGTGATTTGTGGAAAGTTTCTGACCATCCAAAATACCGCAATCCGGATATGAGTCTGGATGAAGCCCTTGACCTCGAACAGAAACATCAACTCATACGGCTTCCGAAAGCCCGCGATCTTCATGAGCTGGACATTATGGATGAATATACCGACTTTGTTCCTGAAGCCGTCCTCCGGGATCTGCTGACCATTCTCAGGCAGCCTTCTCCTTTCCAGAATTACCGAAACCGGCTGGACCGGGCAGGTCTTCTGGAAGATTATTACCAGTACCGCAACGAAAGAGGAGCTGACATTCTGGAAGAATGGTGTCGGGATCAGGAAATTCCCTGCCGTCATCAGATTTCCCTGCGTGATCTGTCGAACGAATTTGACGTAAAGCTGCTTTCTGACCGGCAGGCCGGCCAGATTCTCAAACTGATGCGAAGCAATCCAAAATTTTTCCGTTTTGAGCCGCCAACGCCTTCTTTACGTTCTGTTAAAACCGACCTGGTCCGCGTTCCGCCGCACACTCTGCTCGACCAGAAATTTTATCTGGGTTACTTCCAGGGGGATCAACTGGTGGCCATTCTGGATCTGATTCTGGACTATCCTAAAGAAATGCAGGCCTGGATTGGCTTGTTGATGGTTGCTCATAACCAGCAAAAACAGGGTCTTGGCCGCCAGATCGTTCAGGATCTGGAAGGCGCACTTGCCCGAGCGCGCTTTGCCCATATTGAACTGGCCGTGCGTCCCAACAATGAACCAGCTTTAAAATTCTGGGCAGCCAATGGCTATCAGACCATCAATCGGCGCAAAGACCTTCTGATTCTGGCTAAAGACCAGAACCTTCCCGAAGAAGAATACGAACCGGAATTTGACGAAGAACCAGGCTCCTGGACATTCTGATTGCTGAAGAGCGTCCAGTTCATATTCACCTTTCAGGACAAAAAAACTGCCCTCTGACTGTTTCTGGACAAACAGTCAGAGGGCGTTTTGTAAATCTGCCACGATTTACTAAGGAGAACGGAAGGGAGCGGGTTTAGCATCGTCAGTTTGCAGACTTGAGAGTATGGATGAAAGGAGGACAGTCTGCAAAGTCAATAAGAAGGGATCTGCTTGGCTGATTTGAAGGTTCTGACCAGGCTCATGTTCAAAACCACTTCAAAACAGGGCAGAAAAAACAGATCCGAAAACCGAAAAGCATTTCCTGTGGATTGGTCTGCCTGTTGTGGGGCAGGCTGATCACTCGTTCGTTCTTTCTAAAGTCAGGTCCAATATCTGTTTGAACGGCTGCAAATGGACATCGCTGATTCGAACAGAAACCGGGTAAAGCTTGGGAAAACGGGATAAAGCCTATTTATACACGGCAGCATCCAGGAAAATTCAGACGTGGCATTCTGAATCCTTCCGGATGCTGTGGAAATATTCGTTTTTGATTGGGTTGAAGATGAGGGAATGTCTTTTTTGATCAGGCCCGATTTCAAAAGACATTCAGACAGGGTTCAGATCACGACCATGAATCGGATCCGATCATGCATCTGAATCCATGAAAGTCACAGGCAGTCTATTTTTCGTAATCCAGTGCCTGGGCGCCAGTTGCACCAGTGGAGATGCGGACAACATCTTCGACTGGATAAACGAAGACTTTACCATCACCGATATTGCCGGTGTACAGAGCTTTCTGAGCGGCTTTGACAACCTGTTCAACAGGCACTTTGCATACAACCACTTCAGCCTGCATTTTTGGTAACAGACGAGATTTGACTTCAGCACCTTTGTAGTAGACTGGCTGTCCTTTCTGAACACCCATGCCCATTACATTGGAAACGGTCATACCACCAATACCGATTTTTTCGAGTTCTTTTTTCAGGCGTTCGAACTTATCGATACCCGAAACAATAACAACTTTATGAATGCCGCTGCCCTCACCAATTACGGTTGCTGGCACAGCCTGATCCAGAGTGACTTCTGGAGCTTTGATTTCAACGATTGGCTGTTCGTCATCGGATAACATTTCAGTTTCCATTGCAAAGCCGGCATAAGCAGTTTCAAGACCATGTTCTTCAAGATCCAGGCCGCGGATTTCTTCTTTGGAAGACACACGCAGACCAATTGTTTTCTTGATGCAGTAGAAGGTAATAAAGATTGTGATGGCAGTCCATGTACCAATGGCCAGAAGACCAAGGAACTGGATGCCCAGCTGATGGAAGCCGCCGCCATAGAACAGGCCGACAGGAACAGGCATTGTATCTGTTCCACAGGCAAATAATCCAACACAGATAGTTCCCAGGATGCCGCATCCAAGATGAACAGGGATAGCGCCAACTGGATCATCAACTTTTAATTTGTAATCCAGCAGCCAGGTGATAAACGGAACAACCAGACCAGCCAGAATCCCGATAATGAAGGCACCTAAAGCATTGACTGCATCACATCCGGCGGTAATGGCAACCAGGCCGCCAAGCGCTGCGTTCAGGGTCATTGCAACATCTGGTTTTCCGTAACGCAGCCAGGTGTAAATCATTGTTGTGCAGGCAGCCAGCGCTGGAGCGATGGTTGTTGTTGCAAAGATTGTAGAAAGCTGAAGTCCATTGACAGCAGCGGCACCATTGAATCCGTACCAGCCAAACCAGAGAATGAAGACGCCAAGAGCACCAATTGTGATGTTATGACCAGGAATACCATTTGGTTTTCCATCTTTGGAGAATTTACCAATTCTCGGTCCAAGCATCGAGGCACCGATCAGAGCACAGGTGCCGCCAACAAAGTGGATGGCAGCCGATCCGGCGAAATCGTGGAATCCCATTGCGGTTAACCATCCGCCTGGACCCCATACCCAGTGCGCTTCGATTGGGTAGATCACCAGGGAGATCATGATCGAGTAAATGCAGTAAGACAGGAATTTCGTTCTTTCAGCCATTGCGCCCGATACGATCGTTGCTGCGGTTGCGCAGAAGACAAGGTTGAACGTAAATAAAGACCAGTTTGTTCCGGCAAAGTCGAACAGTGGGTTCTGACCCCAGCCGATGAATCCATTTCCATCACCACATAACAGTGAGTAGCCGATAAACAGGAAGGCAACTGCTCCTAAGCAGAAATCCATCGTGTTTTTCATGATGATGTTGCCTGCGTTTTTCGCGCGGGTAAATCCAGCTTCGACCATCGCAAAACCGGCTTGCATAAAGAAGACCAGAGATGCACCGATCAGATACCAGATTCCGAAAACCTCAGATAAAACTTCGTTGACCATAAGTCATCCTCTCTTTCTATAAAAAAACGAAAAAGGCGCCGAAACTCCCGTCTTTGGAAGTCTCGGCGCCTTTGCCGTCTTTGGATGGTTAGAGATTACGACTGTTGCTCGATAATCGCAACTGATATTCACATCTTTTCGACATACTCACTCAAAAAAGTTGTAGAAAGCGATTTCAATCCGTCTTTTTTGGGATAAAACGCACTTCTAAATCAAGTTTTATGCCTGTCTGGGCAAGAACTTCGTCTTCAACAATGCGCACCAGCTCCAGAAATTCCTTACAGGAGGCGTTGCCGTCGTTGATTAAAAAGCCTGCATGCTTGGTTGAAACCATTGCATCGCCTACTGCCCGGCCCTGCAAGCCGCACTGATGGATCAAAGCCGACGCATAGCCCTGGCTTGGGCGCTTGAAGGTAGAACCCGCTGAAGCTTTATCCATTGGCTGTTTCGAATAGCGTTTATCATGCAG
The DNA here is from genome assembly GCA_910579655.1 of uncultured Allobaculum sp. Lineage (GTDB taxonomy): Bacteria > Bacillota_I > Bacilli_A > Erysipelotrichales > Erysipelotrichaceae > Allobaculum. The sequence goes on from CAJTVE010000049.1 coordinate 12,921, forward strand.
TTCCTGAATCTTGGCATGGACTTCTTTGGAAGGCTTGGGTTCAAATTGAAGATCCGCATAGACAACCACCCCAAAATGATCCGTAAACCAGGAGTGACGGTAGCCTAAATCCAGATTGGCCGCATCAGCTTCGTGCAAATCACCATTTTCATCCAGATACCCAACGGATTTCAGGATATCCTTGAATTCCCCATCATACGCGCCGGCATTCATAATGACGGCCCCGCCAACTGTACCTGGAATTCCGCTGGCAAATTCAAAGCCGCCCAGGCCATGATCAGCCAGCCATAGCGCCAGATCGCCGTTTTCCTGCCCGGCATAGACCCGAACAGTTGTTTCATCCATTGGCTCAATTCCAGCCAGTTTATCAGAAATATGAATGATGGAGCCATCATAGCCCTCGTCTTCGAATAACATATTGCTGCCATTGCCAAGAATCACCAGCGGCAGATTGCTTTCTTTGTGTTCTTTTAAAATTTCCTGAATCTCAGCAATAGATTCCGGCTCGTAAAAACGGGCGGCTTCCCCACCGATTTTCAAAGTTGTATAGTCTTTGAGCTGTACACCTGTTTTATAGTTCATAGAACTCCTCCTTAAAGTGGATTTGATTTTTCGAATGTGTTTTTGTCAGACAGCCAGCTTAAAAGCAGCCGGATGAACTCGATATTCAGTCTGATCAACGGACTGAATAAGCCCAGATTTTTTGGCGCTATCTTGATAATCTTGATAGCCTGAGAGAATTATATCGTGAATTGCGCCCTGAACAATGCATTCCAAAGGCATTGTCTGAAGTCGACCGGAAGGGAAAGAGCGGCTGAGTATCTGCTGGTTCGCTTTCTTCTGATTGATTCCCGCTTTCTCTGTCTGATTCTGCTCCGTTCGGGCTGCTGTCGCTTGATTCTGGAGCCTGCCCACTCTGCTGGCCATTGTCACCAGCCGGCTGTTGTCGCTCCATTCAGGCTGCTGTCCGATTGTTTCCCTCCTCGCAGGCAAACACCTCTTTCATGCAAAAAAAAGCGCCGTGACACGAGTGTACGGCGCTTGTAATGGTTTGCCTGGAATAGCGGCTGATGCATTCGACAAGTCCAGAGACTGATCAATCGCCTTTCTATTTCGGCTGGTTGCCAGTTACAGACAGACGGTTGATGGCACGCTGCATAGCCAGTTCGGCACGCTGCATCTGGGTTGTGGAATCACGTTTTTCGATCCGTGCTCTGGCGCGCTTGTAGGCGGCCTGAGCACGTGGAATATCGATTTCGGCTTTGCCTTCGATGGCGTCGCAAAGCAAGGTGGCTTTGTTTTCATCGAAATGTAAAACACCGCCAGAAATCGCATACTCTTCCTTGTTTCCACCCTCAAGCGTCAGAGTAAGCTTACAGGGGACCAAAGACATGACAATTGGCATGTGGTTTGGCAGCAGAGTAAATTCACCCACAACACTTTTGGCGTGAAGAGCGGATACAGGTTCTTCAAGATAGCGGCCTTCAGGCGTAACAATCTTGAGATCGATCACTTGACGTCTTCCTCAATCTGTTTTGCTTTTGCGACAGCTTCTTCAATAGAACCTACGAACATGAAGGCCTGCTCTGGCAGGTTGTCATATTCACCGGATAACAGTTTCTCAAAGGAATCGATCGTAGTTTCCAAAGGAACGTATTCTCCCTTAATTCCAGAGAAGACTTCGGCGACATGGAATGGCTGAGACAGGAAGTTACGGACACGTCTTGCCCGGTTAACGATCTTCTTGTCTTCTTCGGACAGTTCGTCCATACCCAGAATGGCGATGATATCCTGCAGCTCATTGTACTTCTGCAAAATTTCCTGAACACCGCGGGCAACTTTATAATGACGTTCTCCGATGACCTGAGGATCCAGCATACGGGAAGAAGATTCCAGCGGGTCTACAGCCGGGAAAATACCCAGGGCCGCAATGGAACGATCCAGTACGGTTTTTGCATCCAGGTGGGAGAAGGTTGTTGCTGGAGCAGGGTCAGTCAGGTCATCGGCAGGGACATAAACGGCCTGGATGGACGTGATTGATCCATCTTTGGTCGAAGTGATTCGTTCTTGCAGCTGACCCATTTCAGTGGCCAGGGTTGGCTGGTAACCTACGGCTGATGGTACACGACCTAACAGCGCGGAGACTTCAGAACCAGCCTGTGTGAAACGGAAAATGTTATCAATAAAGAGCAGTACGTCCTGATGTTCAACATCACGGAAGTATTCAGCCATTGTCAGTCCGGTCAGACCAACACGCATACGGGCACCTGGAGATTCGTTCATCTGGCCATAAACCAGAACGGTTTTATCCAGTACGCCGGACTCTTTCATTTCCCAATACATGTCGTTTCCCTCACGGGTGCGTTCACCAACGCCTACAACGACAGATTTACCACCATGTTCAGAAGCGATGTTGTGAATCAGCTCCTGAATCAGTACGGTTTTGCCGACACCGGCGCCACCGAACAGACCGATCTTACCACCACGGGCATATGGGGTAAGCAGGTCAATTACTTTAATTCCCGTTTCGAGGATCGCCGATGTGGTTGACTGTTCATCAAATTTTGGCGCTTCCCGATGAATCGGGGCATAGTGTTTGGCGTTGACCGGACCAAGTTCATCGATCGGCTCGCCAAGGACGTTAAACATACGGCCAAGCACTTCTTCACCGATTGGGGTCTGAATGGGTGCTCCCGTATCAATTGCTTTCATACCGCGGACCAGTCCATCGGTAGACCCCATCGCAATGCAGCGAACAAGGTCATTACCGATTCCCTGTGCAACTTCGACAGTCAGAGACTTGTCGTCAGCCAGAGGGATTTTAATTGCGGTTAACAGGTCAGGGAGTTTGCCGCTGGCAAATCGGATGTCGACAACAGGACCGACGATCTGAGTGACTACCCCTGTATTCTGTGTGTCATTTGTGACTGGTGCAGATGCTACTTTGTTTTCCATCACAGATTCGCATCCTTTCTACTTCAGGGCGTTGGCTCCGCCAACGATTTCTGTAATTTCCTGGGTAATCGCAGACTGTCTTACACGGTTGTATTCGAGGTTGAGTTTATCCAGGAGTTCTTCCGCATTATCGGTCGCATTTTCCATCGCCATACGGCGGGAGGCCTGTTCACTGGTCTTGCTTTCCATGTATTTGGAATACAGAACGGATTTGGCAATCATTGGAATCAGCGAAGCGAGCATAACGGATTTTTCCGGTTCGAAAATCGTCTGGGCTCTGACTTTCTTTTCCTGCGTCGCTTTTGGCGGCGTTGGCGGAAGCAGGGTTTCTACTTCCGGTTCGAAAGTCAGGGTATTGACGTAACGAGTGTAGAGCACTTTGATCGAGCCGATCTTATGCTCATTGAAAAGCCGGAGAGCTTCATCGATGCAAGAAGACAACACCTGGTAGGCATCATCTTCATTGAGGTCGATGAACGTTTCGTGAAGCTGAATATTTCGAGACTTCGCCCATGAAGCCCCGTGAGAGCCGATCATGACCACATAATCAACATCTCGCAGCTGGTTTTCAAGGGTTTTGAAGACATTGGCATTGTAGCCGCCGCAAAGGCCCATATCGGACGTAATGACAAACAGGAAGGAAGGCTTGGACTGATCATCTTTGAGCAGCCGGCTGCCTTGATCCGCTCTGGCAAGAACCATACCGAGAACTTCCTGGAGTCCGTTGGCGTATTCGCGGTTTTTTTCCATGTTCGTGCGTGTTTTGGCAAGTTTCGCGCTGGCGACCATCTGCATGGCATTGGTGATTTTCTTGGTTGAACCGACCGACGCGATTCTTCCTTTAATCGCCTGCTTGCTTGCTGGCATACTACAGTCCTGCCTTTACTTTGTAATCTTCAAGGAAGCTGTCCATCAGCTCCTTGATTCTGGCAGTCAGTTCGTCATCCAGCACTTTCTTTTCAGCGATCTCTTCGAGAATTTCTGGATGCTCGGTCTTGAAGAACATCAGCATCTGATCTTCGAAATCCTGAACTTTATCGACTGGAATCGTACGCAGATATTTGTGTTTGCCCGTGAACAGCGAAAGCACTTCTTCCGGCATGGAAAGCGGAGAATACTGTTTCTGAACCAGGAGCTGGGTCAGACGGTTACCATGGTTCAGAACTTCAGCCGTTGCAGCATCCAAATCAGATCCGAATTTGGAGAAGGCCTCCATTTCGGCAAACTGAGCCAGTTCCAGTTTCAAAGAACCGGAAACCTGCTTCATGGCTTTTACCTGCGCAGCCGATCCTACACGGGATACGGAAAGACCGGAGTCTACAGCAGGACGAAGACCGGCATTGAACATATCGGTCTTTAAGAAGATCTGTCCATCGGTAATGGAAATAACATTGGTTGGAATGTAGGCGGCGATATCACCGGCCTGGGTTTCAATGATCGGCAGGGCTGTTAAAGAACCGCCGCCATGGTTTTCATTGAGACGGGCTGCTCGTTCGAGCAGTCTGGAATGCAGATAGAAAACGTCACCTGGGTAAGCTTCACGTCCTGGTGGTCTGCGAAGCAGCAGGGCCATTGCACGATAGGCTACGGCATGCTTGGACAAGTCATCGTACACAATCAAGACGTCCTTGCCGTTTTCCATCCATTCTTCACCGATCGCACAGCCAGCATAGGGTGCAATGTACTGTAATGGGGCTGCTTCCGATGCAGTGGAGACAACGACGGTCGTGTACTCCATCGCGCCAAACTGTTTGAGTTTTTCAACAATCTGGGCAACGGTGGATGCTTTCTGACCGATCGCTACATAGATACAGTTCACTCCCTGACCCTTCTGGTTGATGATCGTATCGATGGCAATCGCAGTTTTACCTGTCTGTCTGTCACCGATAATCAGCTCACGCTGACCACGGCCGATTGGGATCATGGAGTCAATAATTTTCAGACCAGTCTGTAAAGGTACGGATACACTTTTACGGGTCATAACACCCGGGGCTACCCGTTCTACCGGACGCAGGCTGGTTCCTTCGATAGGGCCTTTACCATCAATAGGCTGACCGAGCGCGTTGACAACGCGGCCTAACATGCCGTCGCCGACAGGTACTTCGACAACGTGGCCAGTCCGTTTAACAGTATCCCCTTCTTTGATATCCGGATTATCACTCATCAAAACAACGCCGACCTGGTCTTCTTCAAGGTTGAGCACCATGCCATAGACATCGTGCGGGAACAGAAGAAGTTCGGACATCATAGCGTTTTTCAGTCCATAAACGGTTGCAATCCCATCCCCAACACTGAGGACGGTTCCGCTTTCGTTCATTTCTACATCTTTGTCAACATTCTGGATCTGTGCTTTGATCAGTTTTGAAATCTCTGCGGGATTTAAACTCATTCACATCACCTGTTTTCAGCTTTTGACAAGCTGTTCTTTCATTTTTTCAAGCTGACCGAGATAGGTCGCATCCAGAACGGAATCTTCGGTCTGGATCTTCATACCGGCAATCAGCTTTTCGTCGATGCTGCACTGCAGTCGTACCTGGCCGCCAAGTTTCTTTTCGAGAACAGCGGTCAGTTTTTCTTTCTGTGCTTCATCCAGTGGAGCAGCAGAAATGACTTTTACCGTCTGAATGTGACGGCTTTCATCGAGCAGCCTGGCGTAATCATCGGCAATCTCTGCCAGGCAGCCGGCCATCGAATGACGGCAGACAACTTTCAGAAAGTCCTGATACGGTTCTGAAAAATCTCCTTTGAAGATTTCGAGAAGCATCTTCTCTTTCTCTACATTGGAAATTGCCGGATGGCGCAGAACCTGGATCAGCTGCTCATTTTCCAGAAGGACGGTTCTGGTTTTTACCAGTTCTTCTAAAAAAGTGTCTTCCGCTCCAGTATCCTGTCCGATGGACAGCAGAGCCTGTGCATAGGGCAGGCTTTTGTCTACCATCTGCCTTCACCTGCCTGATCAATCAGTTTGTCGAGAATATCTTTCTGCTTGTCGGCATCGATTTCCTGTTCAAGAATCTGACCTGCAGCGGCTAAAGCGACATCGGTAATGGCATCTTTCATTTCTTTCTGTGCTTTCAGTTTGTCGCGTTCAATATCTTCATGCGCTGCGCGCTCAATATTTCTGGCCTGATTCTTCGCAGAATCGATGATCTGGGTTTTCTCGGCATCCGCTTCGCGGCGGGCCTGATCAATAATCTGGTTGGCTTTGGCACCTGCGGATGCCAGTTGGGCATCGTATTTGTCTTTCTGGACTTTGGCTTCCTGTCTGAGTTTTTCAGAAGCGTCAATATTGTCCTGAATGAGTGCCTGCCGTTTCTGGATAAACGCTAACAGCTTATTCCAGAAGAAATGTTTGCAGATGACGACGATGATGAATGTTGAGATGCATACCAGAAGAACATCCGGCCAGGATATTCTTAAGTAGTTATCAATATTGAAATCAATCATCGGATCTCACCACTTTTTCTTAGCCTTTAACAAAGATAAGCAGAATGGCGATGATCAAAGCATAGATACCAGTGGTCTCGGCAAGCGCGATACCAAGAACCATGATGGACTGGATTTTACCGGATGCATCCGGATTGCGGCCAACCGCTTCGGCACCTTTACCCGCGGCAAAACCCTGACCAATACCAGGACCAAGACCAGCGACCATAGCGATACCAGCACCAAGTACTGCCATACCTCTTACGAATTCTTCATTAAACATAATGTCTGATTTCTCCTTATTTATAATGCGGACACCATCACTCACAAGCAGAGTCCGCCTGCTTCAGTTTTAAGCCAGAGACCTTCTCGATCGTCTGGAGGCAAGTCGTGAACAAACTTGCGCCAGGCAAATCGGCTGTCCAGAGAATTCCAGATGTCTCTGCTTTTCCTGAAAACAAAAACTATTCTTCGTCTGGAACAACTTGCTGTCCCAGGAAGTAGGTACCCAGGGTAAAGAAGATATAGGTCTGAATCACGCCCGAGAAGATATCAAAATACATATGGATAAACGGGGTAAGCGTCAGGCCCAGGTAGCCCCAGGGTGCAATCGATTTGATCAGTGTGTAGATCAGTAAAGAAATAATGGATCCAGCCAGGATATTACCGAAAAGACGCATGGTCAGCGAAATCGGCAGAGCAAGTTCTCCAATAATATTCAAAGGCGTTAACAACCACATTGGCTCGGTCAGCTCTTTGAGGCGGGCACCAAGACCGTGCTTGGTAATGCCGTGGGTCTGGATCATTAAGAAAAACATCAGCGCAAGGGTTGCGTTGAACGATACGTTGGATGTTGGGTTCTGAAAGCCAATCAGTCCAACCAGGTTTGCAAGCAGCATACCGACCATGATCGTGCCAAACATTGGCAGATAATGAACGGTCTGCTCTTTCAGGTTGCCCTTAATGACATAAAGGCAGAGATTGTAGAGCTCCTCGGACCAGTAGACAATGCCTGTCGGGGCTTTGGCCGGGTCCGCATTTTCAATTTTTTTGCCGGCAATACAGGCCACAATGGCCATCACCACACAAATGACCAGCCAGACGAGAATCGACTGGTGGATCGGAAAATCAAAGGAGCCGATATGGATTACAATCTGAGAAACGTCACTCATTTTCGGTCCTTTCGTTGTTTGAGAGAGTACAGCACCAGGCTGGCTTTCTGGGCAATAATCCCTGCAAGCATAGCAAGCACACTGAATTTCATCAGCCATGCTCCAAGTCCCAGGCAGACTGCGTAAAATGCATACCGCAGATAGTAGCCTGTTCTTCCTTTGCTCTTTCCTTTCTGGACGGACACAGTCAATCCATTGACCATGGAACAGATCATGACAAGTCCCGCCATCGCAACCGCACTGCCGTAGACAACACCCAGGCAGGCCAAGGTGCGTTTCGATACCGGCCATAAAAGCCAGAACACAACCAGCAGGACAGCATCCAGTGCGAGTGTGATGTAAAAAGAGTCTTTGATGATGCGTTTCAGTCCATCACTCATAGTTGTTATTTGGTTTTCTTCCCTTTCTTCTTATTGCGATACAGAAGAACAAAAAAGCTTCCAATGATCGCATACAAAGTCAGGACGATGATCCACACCGGGCGCATACCTGTCCAGGAATCCAGAAGATATCCAATCCAGATGCAGACCAGCAAATTGATCAGCAGAAAACCAGAGAACTTAGCAGGAGACATTACTTTGTTCCGAAAATACGGTCTCCGGCATCGCCAAGACCTGGAACAATATAGCCGTTTTCATTGAGTTTTCCATCCAGAGCAGCCAGATAAATGTCAACATCTGGATGATGTTCCTCAACGTTTTTCACGCCTTCTTCGGCTCCGACCAGGCAGACCAGTTTGATATTCTGTGCGCCTTGTTTCTTAACCATGTCAATGGCCGCCACGGCACTGCCGCCAGTTGCCAGCATTGGGTCTACAACGATTGTGACCGCATCTTTGATGTTCTTCGGATATTTTTCGAAGTACGTATGCGGCTCGAGGGTTTCTTCGTCGCGAAACAGACCAACATGGGCAACTTTTGCGGTCGGGATCAGTGTCATGATTCCGGAAGTCATTCCAAGTCCGGCACGCAGAATTGGAACAACAACAACGTCTTTAGCCAGCTTATAACCAGACATTTTGCTCAATGGCGTTTCAATTTCGTGGTCAACAAGCGGCAAGTCTCGTGTTACTTCATAGACCATCAGGGAACCAATCTCATCAAGATTATCTCTGAAGTCTTTGGTACTGGTGTTCTTATCCCGCATGATTGTCAGCTTATGCTTAATCAGGGGATGATCAAAAACCGTTAACAAAGTGAATCACCTTCCTTTATCCTTCCCATTATAGCAAAACCAATGCTTTCCACGACGGGAAGGCTACCGGTCTTTCCAGCCATTTTGGCAGATATGCATCAGAAGGTTTTTTCGAAAGTCTGAACGCGAAACACAAACGCCAGCCAGCAGATCTTCGCGCACGGACTATCGATGAATATAATCCTTCAAAGTCAGCCGCCGCAACTGATCTGCGATGTGAAATCTTCGAGTATTCCTGTCGATACGCACTGAGAAAAGCCAGTTTCAGACCATTTTCTAACCCTTTTGCCTGCCGCTTTCATCCCCTGTACCCTTCCACTCTTCGCAAGCCCTTTCATCTTCCTTTTGCAAGTCTTTCATTCTGGCCCTGATACTGCCTTGTGAATCCATTCACCCGCTTTCTTGGGCCAGTCTGCGTCATTGTGTTAAATTTATTCGGTCGTCATTCAATTTTCCTTTCTGATCAGACAATTATTCTCCTGCTTCCGATCTTTATTTACCCTTTATCTTTCCAGATTTTTCATTCATCCTCTCATATGGGCCGCCCGGACAGAATGGGCAGGACATTCGCCCTTCCGTATTGTTGAACAATGCTGCCATAATTCGAATGCCTTTCCGGTTTTTTCATGGCGACACTCTGTCAATTCTGATGATCATCCGAAAAGGAATTTTCAAAAACCAATGCTATTCTGGACAAAGAAACAGGAATCCATCCGTCGATTTTTTCGGAACATCCATATGCTTGCGGGATTTTTTTTGAGGGAAGCGGAAGAATTGTGAACCATTTCAATTCCGTTTTTCTTCCTTTTCTGCTCAGTTCTTTGCTGATTCTCTTTTCTTGGAGCTGAAATTTTCATCTATTCTGGATGAAAACAACCAGAATTTATCCCTTTTCAATCGGCCGGATTTCTGGAAAGGACCCCCTTTATGGCTCAAGAACAATACATCTATCAAAACACACCAGATAACGCCAACCGTTTTGTCATCGGCACGGTTGGAAACAATCCATTGATCGTCATGAGCATCAACCCGTCTGTCGGCTCCCCTACTCAGACTTCTTCCACGCTGGGTTCCGTGCGCCATATTGCTGCCGATTATGGCTATGACAGCTGGATTATTCTTTGCCTGTATCCGCAGCGTGCAACCCATCTGGATGAACTGACAGAATTTGCGAATCAGGATCTGATCAATGAAAACAACAAAGTCATTGATGAAGTTCTCTCCAAATTCCCCAACCACAAAATCTGGGCGGCCTGGGGCACTCACTACTTTGACCGTCCCTTCTTTGCGCCCTGTCTTGCAGAGATCTTAAAGATCGCCGACAAATACGGCGATACCTGGATGCATTATGGGCCACTCGATGAAGATGGCGCCCCACGCTATTGCCTGTATCTCGAACCCGGTGAAGGCTGGTATCCATTTGACTGCCAGGTCTTCGTTAACCGGACCAATTTCTAGATCCTGATCGCTCTTGCTCTGCCCAGAAGCTGCTCAGCCAGCTAAGTTGTCAGTTTCACCGCCCAATCCGCATGGACACGCAAAAAGCCTTGCAAACGATACTTACAAAAGATATTGCCCTAGCAAAGCGCAATGCAGGCAGATCATAAGATCAGTTTTATGGAAGATAAACAAAAAGGGACTGTAATGATTCGCTGCTATTTAAACAGTGAATGACTACATCCCTTTTTATTCATGGGGTTTTGCACATCCAACCCCACCCATGGATGAGTTAAGAAGCGAAGGGCCTTTCGAGCGTTGACTCTGAGCAGCTGAAGAAAGAAGAGCAATCGAACAGACCACTCAGGGGCTTGTCGCTATGACAATGGAAAAAGAGCCTGAAGTGACTGAGAAAGTCCAGTTCTTGCTGGAACAGTGAGGAATTGTGGCTTCATTCCAAAATAGTTCCTTACAATGTCCGTCAATGGAGCAGCACAGACTTTAACAACAGTAATAAAAAAATCGACCTTTGAAAAGAGGTCTTTTTGTTGTATCCATTCGTAGTGAACGACTCGGTCATTGAATGGCCGAGAATTCCCGCTCCATATCCTAAAGACTTTCATATTTTGTGTGTTCTGCTCAACTTCTGATCGACACTGCGGCCAGGCCAGAGTTTGGAAGATCCTTACCGGATCTGTTATCTGGCTAATTAAGCGGAGCAAGAATAATAGGAGCAAGAATAACATAAGAAAAAGCGAACCATGAAGTAAAAACATGCGTAAATTTTGCGCAGATATTTGAGATATCGCAGGATCTGTTTTATACTTGACCTATGAAAGGAGTCATTACACGAGAAGGCACCAATCATATTTCTGGATTTACAGCAGGATT
>CAJTVE010000050.1:0-7146 GCA_910579655.1 uncultured Allobaculum sp.
CATTTTTGAAAAAATTAAGTCCCCCCCTCCACCGCAAAACATGTGGATAACCTAATCGAGAAAGATTTGTTTGCATTTCGAAGACAAAACACGAAAAATGGTTTTGTGAAAAAAGCCATGAATTATTCGGGCAGTACTCTAAATGGCTTAAAATAAGTGATTATTCACTAAAGAGTGACATTAATGTTCACCGCTAAAAAGAAAAGTCTGTACTAGCTAATCGATAACAGAGGTTCTTACGCAAATAGCGTTTTTAGTGCTCTATACTATTTGCTAACAGTGAAATTCGTAGCTAACAGCGATAGCTTTTATTTCATAATATAGTTTTGGGACAGTAACACCACCTTTCATAATTAGTTTATGGGACACATCATCGGACCTCCTGGAGTAGGCTAATGTCTATAGGATGTGATTCATCTAGTGGATTTACATACCCTCATTCGTTTGCAGATCGAAGTCAAGCACTGTCTTTTCATCTTTATGAGGCTATTAGGCACAAGTAACGCTTTAATCTCCAAAATATACTCTCTGATATTCGATTTTCTGTATTCGTAATACTTTCCTAACAATAACCAAGTATAAGAAAGATATAAGATGAATCCGGAAATTAAATAAGTGTAAATACTTGAACGAGTAAACATTTGTTCATGACAATCACCGATGACCACTCCTATATCGACTTAATTCATCCACAATCTGTTTCATTTGCCTTCAATATTTTCTGGAATCATCTAATTAAGAGAGGATCCTTTAACCAAACCTGACAAAAAGGAAGAGAAGGAGGGATACTGTAGTACTATATTTAATTGAGTTAAAAATCATCAACATTCATGATCGGAGGTGAAATTTCATGAAAAAAAGAATTAGCATGGTTTTTGTTTGTCTATTCTCATTATTCATCATTAATGTCTATCCTGTTAACGCACAGGAAAGTTTCTATGAGGAGGCATATGAAAGCAGAAATGAATTTACTTTTGACGAAATGGTGGATCGCATCTCTAAAGAAGACGGTTTATCCAAACAAGAAATCATCAAAAAGTTAATCAGTTCAGAAAAACAAAGCTTAAAAAATAAAAACAATAGCCCTCAACTTAATGATAACGATATCTTAAACTCATTGAGAGCCGCCGTTTATCGTACCTTAACAATTCCAATCCCAAGTGTTGCTTCTTACAAACCAAACGGAATTGAGTTTTATCATAAATCGGCCGATTTTGAAGGAAGTCAGATGACTTGTACCCAAATTATATGGATTTCTTTAGATCGCCTTGATAATCGCACAGGCATCACCAAACAATTCTCCGGCTCGATTCATTTACAACTGCTTGATGCCCAAACAATCGATTGGATGATTAATGGAGATTTTTTTGATAACGGCACTACATCGGTAGGTGGAACTGTAACTGGTGGAATTGGTGACTATGCTTCTGTTACGCTATCCGTATCTTATTCATCGAATCACTTTGCCTACTATAATCAATCCGGCCGTTATTACATGCCCAATCGATAGGTGCAAAAAAAATGAAAAAGTTCCTTGAAGTAGTTATTCTTGTGCTCTGCATTTCGATTCCTTGGGTATTGAAAATTGATTCCTTATCGTTAATAGAGTATCCGGATACAAGTTTAGCTATTCCGCTAACGAACTGCGAATATGTTTTGAAATGGATGACCTTAGAAGGAGTATTGATTTTTCTTTTAAAAAAGCTTGAAAATTCCAAAAAATAAAAGTAGTCATCTGCGTACAATTGTGATGCAAACTGTATGGTGGTTGAAGCACGTGGCTTAGAACAGAGAGAATTTCTAGCCTAGATAACTCTTGGATAAAACGAAGCACCAGCATCGGCCACTTTCAGAAATAGTGGATGCTGGTGCTTTTCCCATTCAATACAGACCTTGTGTCAGACCTGTAATCAAACCAGTTTTCTATTGAATCAACACGCAAAAAAACGGAATTTTACGAAATTTTGATTACCATTCCCTGTTTTTCCCGGTCAACCTTACGACCTTATCGTGTATGGTGATGAAATCGATGATGTTCAGATTAACCTCAATGACATCCACAACCAGGTTCCAGTAGAGCTTGGGCTATCAAAACTGGCAAGCCAAAACGGACTGGAATTTATGAATATGGCCTCCTTTAATGAGCAAATGCGACAGTCATTAAAAACCTCAATCGTTCTCAGCCTGTTTTCCGCACTGATTCTGCTTTCTATCCTTGTGGTGATTCTTCAGCTTTCAAAACTCACAGCAAAAGCAGAAAACAGCCACTATCTGGATCTTCTAAAACAGATCGGGGTCCCAAAACGATATCGAGAGAAGATTGGAATAAATGTCGGTCATCGGCTGCTGGCGGGTACATTTGTCCTTGAAATGGTTACCACCTGCTTGTGGATGTACAACTTGTTACACAATGGTTGGGATCCAAACGATTCATTTGAGGTTGGAATTTATACAGGTGCAGTTCTCATATTTACTTTAGTTATAGCGGCTTATACATTTAGAACAAAAGACTCTAAAAGTCCAAACTCGATGCTGCTTTGAGGATCCAATACTGAAGTGTACCCAATATCAAGCGCAAGTTTTTAGATAAAGCTGCTTCATGATGCTGAGTTTAAAATTCTGAGAAGATAAATATGAAAAATTGTGTCCACGTAATACTCTCGTAACACTACAAGAGTATAAAAAAAGTCAGATGAAAAGAAGAACTTACGGGAAGTGGATGGACTCAATCCCATGGATTTCAAGATATCGCAAAACTGAGATTTCATCTTTGAATCATGACCAATCATCGATGAGGCGAAATGAAATTAAGTCTTTGCATTCTTGAAACAACTCGTAGGATTCGGAAAGGAAAACAAAGTTTCGCTCATAAAGAAACGATTCATCTATTACAGCCAATCAATCCGGTCTATACTCATGTCTAATCAACCAAAAATAAAGTACGAAACAGCATCTCTCGTAATTCACATCAAAAGGATTACTGAGTCGAAGGACTAGAATTAGCTTTCTCGATAATCCACCCAATGCAGGGAATGGTTATGTTCCCCACCACAAAACTATTCCTTTTCGCATTCGTAATCAGCGGCCTCTTCCCTGCCATTTGGCTTTAAGGGAAGAGGCTGCTTTTAGTTTTTCTGATCAGAGCATACCTATTTTACAGGATTTTATAGTATGTCTGAGGGCATGGGTTTTATCTGCTCAAATCATGTCAGCCTGATCAAGTTTCAATCCACACAGTCCATATGGACCGCGACGTAATAGAACGATTCCAATCATATACTGTTTTGATTGTTTTGAATATAGAAAATGGTGATCACAATATCATTCGTTACTCAATACCTGTGAATTCATATTGGCTTGAAAAGAGAAGACTCTTTTCGTGAAGATAGTCGTTCGACAATCCGTATCCGTTTAATCACAATCCTTATACAAAGCGGATATTAAAAATACCATTCTCCAGACTATTCCAAAGGGGTGTGAACAGTAACCTGATCAAGAAACTCCGCCCGATTCCAGGTCATGAATGGGAAAGGTTAATTTAACAATGGCTTTTCCTTCTGTTGTTAAGGCTTCAAATTTTCCATGATGGGCAGTCATCGTTTCTCGAACTATATCCAGACCAATTCCAAAATGACCATTTTCAGCAGACTTTGACTGGTATCGTCTGGGGTTTCCGGTCTCAAGAAACGATTCATTCTGAAATTGATTGATCAGTTGAATCTGGATGTCCGTTGAAAGTCGAAGAACCCGAATTTGGATCTGACTGTTTTGGGGAGCTGCCTCAATTGAATTAGCCAATATGGTTTCCAGAGACTGTCCAATCCAGGTGGCATCACAGACAATTTGAGCATCTGTTTCAATTGAGACATCCATCGATAAATTCTTATGTTCCAGTTCCCGTTTTTTCTTCTGAATGGTCAGCTCCAGGATCTGCTTCAGACTCGCCTGCCCATAAACGGAATCAATCAGGCTGCTGCGAATCAGAGAATTGCAGTTGTCGACAACTTCTTCCAGTTCCTCCTTCATGGAAGGATCTGGCAATTCATCCGCAATGAAATACAGGCTGTTCAGGGAAGATCGCACCTGGTGCAGTACATTTTCATACTGGATTTTCTTATGCTGGGCTCTTTCTTTTTCCAGGCTGATCTTTTTCTCATTCAGGTTTTTAAAAAACTGAAGATCCCGACCAATCGATAATAGATCAAGATCAGGCACTGTCTTTTCATCCTCAATCAAATACAACTGAATGTTCTTCTGTTCCTGGTCAATTTTCTTAAATGTCCGGATCAGAAAGAACATTAGCAGAAATATAAGGAGAATAGCCAGAACCAGCCCCAGCAAAACGACTGGGCTTTGAACCAGCTGCTCAAACAAGTAGCGAGTCTGGATCCAGCTTTCATTCTGGCCAAACCAGTTGACCAGATTCACATGCCTTTCTGCTGCCGAAGTCTGAAGGGCCATAAAGATGGTTTCCCGATTAAACATGGATAGAATCCAGAAAACGACCCCGGTCAGCATGAGGACAATCATCCCAGCAAGCACCAAAAGAAGAGTCAGGAATATTGTTTTGGTGGATTTCTTATTCATCGCTCAAATCCTGTTGGTTCAAAACCAGCTGATATCCTTTGCCGCGAAGGTTAGTAATTTCTATTTGATCTGGCAACTGTTTTCGAAGCTCTACAAACCGAACCCGTAAAGACCCATCCGTGCAGTCTTCAGAAATCAGACTTTTCAGAACTTCCTTGGATACAACCGCAGGATAGGACTGAAACAGTTTTTTAAACAGAACAGCTCCCGGGGCGGAAAACTGAATGGTTTTCTGTTGGTCACTAGTGAGTTTTCTTTCTTCAACATTGTAGATCCAGCCTTCTTTTTCGATTGTTTCCTGAAGCAGGCCTGCCCGCTTGAGCGCAGCATTGATTTTGGCCAGAAGGATCTGAGGCCGGACTGGTTTTTCAATGTATTCATCCGCATTCAACCGGTACCCTTCCAGAATGCTGGACTCCTCCAGATCTGCACTCAGCAGCAGAATCGGGGCTTCACTGAAACCATGAATCCAGTTCAGGCAGTCAAAAACCGACTCTCCATTCATATGCACATCCAGCAAAAACAGATCGATATGATCAGTTGCATTTTCGCACAACTGATCAACTGTCTGGCAGCTGATCACCTCATATCCATGATTGACTAACAATGACTGAATCTTTCGATTTAGATTACAATCATCTTCACACACTAAAATTCGTATTTTCATACAAAAAGTATAGAGAAGTCAATCAAAAAACGAAACATACCATCGATGTTTTTTTCATTTCAATCATAAAAAGCCGGTTCTGATGTCTGTTCAATCTCCATCCTGAACGTATTTTGGCATCCAGACAGCTATTCAAAACACAAAGACAAAAAGCTCCTGACTATTTATATGGTAGAAAAACCACATAAAGATCAGGAGCATGCAATTCCAAAATCACTTTGAATTTCAAACGTCAAATGGCAAGTCTTCAACTGAACCGATTATTCTGTATCGCTTGTCAGGACTGTGCTATAACTATCGTCAAATTTGTTAAAGGTTTGGCCAGTTTCCTGCATAACAAGATTTCCCTCTGAATCCAGCTTGAAAGATTCATTGGCAAGAATACCAGAGTCAAGAAAAACCTCTTGTGTACTCTCATCCAAGTGCCCTTCTCCTTCTCCAGAAGATACCTTTATTTCTGAATCGGAGCGGTTTACTTCATCAATCGTGCCATCATAATAAAAATATTCGAATTGTCCTTCCGGCAGTTTCGAATACAGCGTATTGAATGAAATCCAGATAAAATTAGTCCCCTCGGGATTCCATGATCCATGGAGCCTGGGCTTGAGAGATTCATTTTTTGACTGCCGGATTCCTCCATTCATTACAATGCCCAGCCCAAGCAGCAACACAACAGCTATCGAAGCGATGGTGACTAAGCGTTTTTTCCCTTTCATACGATCTTCTCACCTTCTTGGCTAAGAAACTAGAATCTCAAAAAGATATTGCAGTTCTATATAGCTTAATATTAAAATTAATATATTTTATTTCGAAATTTATTAATCATTATATACTATCTAGCATCATTAGCCTCTTTAGAATGTTCCTCTAAGGACAGTGGAGATTTGTTGAGCAGAACTTATACAATAAGGTGAAAAACCCCTAATCTAGTTGACGAGTCAGCTGCAAGATAGCCAACATTAATAACAGCAGTGTTTCCGCTAACAGAAGAGTCGATCAACCAATATTGACTAACCACCGCACCATTAGAATACCTACAAGCGACTATCGAATTAATGTAGACAATACGGTTAGTTGCTAACTCATGGGTATAGGAAACTTTCACTTGTACGTTACCATCTGTAGAAGTAAGCCATCCACTTGTCAAAGTCCCAAATAGTCTTGGCTGGACTTCCTGTGTAACAGGGCTTAATGGTGATACAGAGTTGATAGTGGGCATTGAGGCAGTCAAGAGCGTTACTGCCAGCAGAGTTTTTCCAAGAATCATAATAATTGATTCTCCTTTCTTATGTGGATGATTCCGATCAAATTCTTTTTAAATGTAGATAATACAAGTTATAAATCGGTTGGATCTGGGCATTGCAGGCAAATGCTAAAGAACTGATATTCAATTTGTTCTATTTTTATAACTCATAAAAAGGATCTTGCGTAAATGTAGTTTTCAGCACTAATAATTATGGCGAACAAATAAGTTTGCATCATTCATGTTGCTGATTAAGTAACACCGCCTAATTCACAGTGAGTTTGTCTGTAGCATTTTTGGTTATTGTCCTTGGTTCCATTCGCTATCTTTAATAATAGTAAAAGTAGTTAAAACACTATTTACGTAAGATGTCATAAAACTCCTTTGCCGGATTCATCTTCTATACTTTTTATACTTTGCCAACGTTACGAAAGCGTTACAAATATTAAAATTGCGGATAATTTTCGTAAATATAAGACTATCCACAAAACGTTTGGGTAAGGAGCATAAATATTGATCAATCTTTCAGAAGTAATCCTTTCCTAATGCTTGTTTGATAATTTGCCTGCAGAAAGGATCACTATGGTGAAAGATGCCTATGATAAAAGAAAATATCAAGATTGAAAATTTAATCAAATCCTATCCGGAA
>CAJTVE010000050.1:7154-23724 GCA_910579655.1 uncultured Allobaculum sp.
GAAAGGATCACTATGGTGAAAGATGCCTATGATAAAAGAAAATATCAAGATTGAAAATTTAATCAAATCCTATCCGGAAGGGGAATCCAGAAGAATTGTACTTGATGATTGTTCTTTTGAAATTGAAAGAGGAAAGATGACTTCTTTGATTGGAAAAAGCGGCAGCGGAAAGACAACACTGCTGAATATTCTGGGCGGTCTTCTCAAGGCAGACAGTGGTCATCTCTATATAGATGGAGAAGACATTTCTTCTTTTTCGCCAGAAATGCTGGATGATTATCGGGCTGAGAAAATCGGCTTTGTTTTTCAGGACTTTGAACTGATTGAAGACTTCACAGCTGAAGAAAATATCTGCCTGGTTTCTGACCTTGCAGGAAAGAAAAGAAATCAGAAGCGGCTGGACGAACTGTTAAAGAGTCTTGAACTGAGTGATCTGAAAGACCATTTTCCCAGCCAGATGTCTGGTGGTGAGAAGCAAAGAACAGCTATTGCCAGAGCTCTTTATCACTCTCCGTCCTTAATTCTTGCTGATGAGCCCACAGGAAACCTGGATCGAATCAGTTCCAGACAGGTCTTTGATCTTTTAAAGGAAAGCTGCTTTCTGTTCGATCAGACCATTCTGGTTGTTACTCATGACCTTACTCTGGCCAAACAGGCGGATACAATCCTGCTTTTGGAAGATGGAAAGGTAAGGCGTTATGAATCAGACTAGAGGGTACTTTTCTTCGAATAAAAAGCTGGTTCGAAAATTTTCCATCCTGTTCTGGATGGAAGTCATTTTTTGTCTGGCGGTTATGACCTTCAGTTTTGTTACTCGCACCTACCAACAAAAACTGGCTGATCAGCAGTACGGAAACTGGAGCGTTGCGTATTACGGAGTCTTGGAGAATGAGCTTTCAGAACTCAAGCACAATCCGGTTCTGGAAGCAGTGGGAACCCAGCGAATCAACGGAACGGTTATTCAGAAGAATGGTGAAACGGAAAAAGAGTTCGGATCGATTGGAACGGCGGATTCTTCATTTTTTGAACTGGCAAACCTGCAGTTAAAGACGGGCCGGCTGCCTCAAAAAGAAAATGAGATTGCCATTGAAGCAAAGACGCTCGATGGCATGGGGATCAGCTATGAAACCGGGCAGACGATAGAGCTCACAATCAGAAAAGAAGACTCAGAGAATAAAAATTCACAGGATACCCAAGAGATTACGAAGACCTTCATTCTGTCGGGCGTGCTGGAAAATTACACAAGTTACTGGGAAAGCCCGGGCACCTTAATTCATTTTTTTGTCCAGGAGCCGGTTGGCTCTGACGAAAGCCGGATCGCTTTTATTGAGCCGAAGAAGGGTTACGAAGACGCATTAAGAACAGTGTCTACAGAAGACTTGCTTGTGGAAACCAATACAAACCGCATCTTCTCGCGCAATCCCTTCTCTTCCACCAACTTTGTTCCGACACTCTGCGTGGTATTAGCCCTTCTGTTTGTAACTGTTCTTCAGATTGAACTGCTGCTGGTGTGGATCTGGAAAAGAAAACAGGAATTACGGGTACTGAGAATTCTTGGCGTTCATCAGAAGACTCTGATTTTGAATGTTCTGGCGATGCTTTTTAAGGCAGGCTGGATCCCCTATCTGATTCTAATTGTTGGCCTGGCTCTGTTGATTCCGCTCCAGTATCTGCTTGGTTTTGTTTTATACCTGCTGGGGTTGACTACTCTGGTTCTGGGAGCGGCAGCAGCTATGATCAGACGAATACCGCTTCAAAAGGAAGGTACAAAAAAGAAAAAACGCAGAACACCAGTAACTTCTAAAGTTGTCACAATCAAAGAAGCATCCAGACGTTTTTTCTGCCAGCAGAAATGGACCTATCGGCTGCAGATTTTCTGTCTGGTTCTTTTACAGACAGGTCTGCTTTATTTTGGAGGACATATTATCTGGGATGTTTTTGGACTGAGTGCTCCGTATACGGATTATCAGATTGCAGGCATAGACTGGGTAGATCCAGTCAGTACCTTTTGTACGATACAGCCTATTCCAAAGGAGGTCTGGCATGAATTGAAAGGATGGATCGACATTGAAATCCAGGCTGAAGCGAGGACTCTCCATGACCGGATCATGTCATGGAACAATATGCAAGATTCACTTCTTTATGATTCTGACAAGCACCAGCTTGATCCAGATCGTCACTTTTACGTGTTTACTCAAGAAGACGGTCAGACAGATCTTTATTCATCAATCAGTCTGATTACGGATCCCAAAGCGGTGGAGCAGCTTAAAAAGGAAGAGATCGAAGGTGAGGTCGACTGGGAAAACTGGAAACAGGGAAAAGAAGCGATTATTTATGTTCCAAAGATGAGACTAAGTACAAGCATGGTTGATCATCCTCAGGCTTTCGGGCTTTTTCGTGCTGAAGATGGAGAGATTGATGATTCAATTCAGCCAAATGATCTGATCACTCTGGAAAAAGACGGCGTTCAATATCAAGTGCAGGTAAGCGGAATTCTCAGAAACCCTTCTCCAGAGCTTTACCGTCTGGTTCCCGCCCTTTACCTCTATGGTCTTGTGATGAGTGGGAATGAAGTGGATACTCTCAATTTAGGCCTGAAAGATATTCGAAACAAAGTGCCAGTAGAGATTCGACTGTCCAGACTGGCCAGCGAAAACAGCTTGGTGTTCAGAAATTCTGCTTCTGACAATGAATGGTCTCATAGAAATTATCAGATCCATCTTTTGTTGAATCTGTTTTCCGCTCTGATTCTGTTTTCGGTTCTCATGGTTATCTTACAAGTTTCAAGAATCATCGCCGAAGAGAGAGTGGATAACTATCTGAATATTCTCAAAAGGATTGGTGTGCCTCAGAAAGACCGGAAAAAGTTTGTGATCAGCTTTCGTCGTCGACTTTTTGTCAGGTCAGCTGCAATCGCGATCATCATTGCGTTTTGCCAGAGATACCTTCTGCTTAAAAAAGGTTTCGTCGAAAGCCTTGTAATGCAAAACCTCTGGCTTTCTGCTGCGGTCTTGTTAATCGTTTTGATTTTTGCAGTTTTCCTGTTTGGAAAAAAGCACTCTGAAAGAATTGCCTGATCTAAAAGGAATTGAATCTGCAAAAGCCTCCTTTCACTCTGGAATGGAAAGAATGCCATCTGTCTGAATTGAGGGATATGTGACATTTCTGAAATTGAAATTTTTGACTGTTTCAGGGGATAGGGGAAGGTCTGACAGGAAAAATAGATAAAATCAATGCACTGTATAGGAAACAGGTAGGCATTAAGACTATATAAAATACAATTCTCCATATAATAAAAGTACAGAGAAAGGATGTGTATTTTATGTTATATGGTAACTCTCTGCTCTACTCTGTTCTGGCTTTTGTCTGGTACGTACTGTATGTCATTGGTCTTTGGAAGATGTTCGAAAAGGCTGGTGAGGCAGGCTGGAAATCAATTATCCCGGTTTACAACATTTATATCGAATATAAAATCTGCTGGCAGACAAATATGTTCTGGACTTTTGCGGGTCTGAGCATTTTAAGTGGTCTGCTGTATGGGCTTGGCGTAACGTATGCGATCATGACTTTGCTTTACCTGTCTTATGCCCTGACTTTGATTAATGCGGTGATTCGGGCTGTGTTCTACTACAATCTCTCCCTGGCTTATGGTCATGGACTGGGCTATTTCTTGGGCCTGTATCTGTTCAACTCGATCTTTGTTATCCTGATCGGATTTGGATCCAGCCGCTATGTTGGCAACCGTTATCACCATTCCGGCGGTCACATGTATGCTCTTTGATTGTTTTAACCTCAGTCTGAACTATGGGATCCAGGATCAGATTCGTTCAATTTCAGTCAAAGTTTCTGATTGTTGAGATCCTGATTGAGGTGCTTTTGAGGCGGCTTGTTTTGTGGTGATAACTTCCAGTGCGGCCTGGCCTTATATTCATACAAACTCAAAAAATAGTGAAAGTAAAAATGCTTATAGTTCTCTCAAGCTTTATCGGATGACTATAAGCATTTTTTTGTTGAATGGGTTTGGTCAGCAAAATAGAGTGAAAAGTAGGAAAAAGTGCCTAGACTCAGCAGGACTTGCTGCTTGTTCTAGGCGCTCTGGAGTTAGTCCGACCGAATGTATAAAGAAAGATCTAACAGGAAGAATATCAGCAGGATCAGGCAGGCAAGAATCAAGTAGGGGAGAAAAGCACCAAATCTATCAGATTGTCTGTAAAGAAGAAACAAATTGACAAGAGTGATAAGCACTTCAGAAGCAAAGAGAATAATCAGCAGACGGTGACGTGTTTTGGCTATAATCTGCCTGCGGTATGAATCCGATACTCCAATCCGCTTAAAAATCCCCAGATATTGATCAATTGCTTCTTTTTCCATGATTCTGGATAGCTGCAAAATCACGATCAGAACAGAGAACAGAATCAGGATGGTGAACAGATTCAATATGATCTGAACCTTGTGATACTGCTCGACTCGCTCATTTTCGGCTAGATTATTGTGAAATACCAAGTTGTTTTCACTCGCCATTTTTGATAGAGCGATTTCTACAGGAACCTGATTACGGATATCGTTCAGTGAGATTCTTAATGTGTCAATTTCTGTGCCACCAATAATTAAGCCATAGACTAATGGCTGGAAACCAAGCGCTTTTGGATCATAATTTCGCAGAATTCCACTGACTGGAATCTGATGCTGAACGCCATTGTTATCTTCCAGAGTGATCATGTCACCTGGCTGAATTGATTTATCGACTTTTCCATCTAGGGCGGGATTAAGGCCATATGCTGATCTATCACCGCCCATTTTGATTTTTGGAAGATAAAGAATTGCTTCTCCCCCTTTTTTCCAGTTCTCCCAGTCAACTTGACCAATCACATCTTCTTTTTTTAGCTGTTCTATTGTTCGATCGGCTACGACGGGATCGCCAATTATATCGATCGAGGTATAAAGAGCAGCGTTGCCATTCTCATCTACACGAATATTTATGGAACGAAGCGGATCAAGCTGCTGGGTATCAGGATTGTAGAGAAAAGAGTCTTGGATATTTTCCCAGGACGTTTTCAGATTACGGATCGTTCTTGTTTTTTCTATCAACTTAATATCAGTCCACTGTTCCAGAGTAGAGAGAACAGAAGCGGGGATCGGAGTATTTGTCTGGGCACTGATCGGATCCATTACAGGTGCTCCTTCGATTAGAAAATCTCCGACAGTCTCATTTAAAATATAAGTGGATTCTAGAATGTGATTTCCAAAATACAGCAGGCTGATCTGTAAAAGAATGAGACAGAAAATCTGCAGTCTGTAAATCCATTTATACCGGCCAAGAAAACGACGGGATATTTCTTTAGCTGTAATTGTTTTAGAAACGATTTTGGCTTTCAGTTTCTTCTTTTTGGGACTCTTTTTCAGCAGTGGAACTTGATAGATCAAAACACCAGCTGCAATCAATACAAGGATTTGTAATAAGAGAACATACACAATCAAAGCGGGCAGATACCGCAAAGGAATCAACATGGCCAGAACCAGGATAAGAATCAGATAAGGAATCCGGCAGGCTTTGAAAAGCATTGTGAAAATGTCTTGAATCAGGATTTTTTTATGCACTCCCAGAATTCGCAGCATCCGTACCTCCTGTCTTCGCTTCCAGATCCACACGAAGAGCGATTCCGCCTGTAAGATGGTCAGAAACAGAAAAGAAAGAAGAACACAAAGTGTCGCCGGAATATTGCCAGATGAAAATGGATCCCGTGAAAGCAGTCGATTGACATTGGTTTCAATCATACGGTCTTCGGTTGACATTGTATCCATTCCGTCTTCATATCCTTTTTTTGGTTCGATAAATGCGATGATGTTCTTTTTGTTTTGAATCCGCTCTGATGGAATTGGCTGGCTGATAAAGGAGCGGATCAGAGTGCCGTTGCTGCTCCAGGTGTTGGAATAGTTTTCAATAACGCCTGAAAGAACAAAGGTTTCTGTAATCTCTTCAAAATCATTGCGGTCATCCGGATTTTCCTTGCGGATTGTCAGTTCGATCGGCTGTCCGGTTTCATAACTGATGCCCATGCCATCTAAAACGGCAGCTTCCATGGCAATTTCGTTTTCGTTTTGGGGCAGATGGCCTGTTTTCAGCTTCAGCCCCGCCATTTCAAAAAAGGAAGGATCTGCAATTCCAATTGATCCGAATTGCTGTTCGATTTCAACCTCTTCGTCTGGTCCGCTGCTTTCGATGGTTTGTGTGTTTTTCTGGACCAGTGTTCCTTCAATGGTCTGGGCTCCGACTGTCTCAAACAGAGGATTGAGCTTTAATTCTGAAAGATCATTTTCGGAGATGTCGTAGTAGGCAGCTGTCCATTTTCCATAGGTTTCATCTGCCTGCTTTTGCTGGTAAAACTGGGAAAGAGCACTGAATGCTACAACGACCAGGCAGAAAATCGTCTCAATCCAGAACATCCTGGAAAATTTCCTGACCAGCTTTTTATTGGAAGAAAAATAGCCTTTAGTCAGACTCATAGCGACTTACCTTCCCATCTTCGAGGACCAGAATTTGATCAGCCTGTTTGGCCAGAGACAAATCGTGAGTGACAATCAGGATAGTCTGGTCAAAAAGAAAGCAGTTTTCTCTAAGAAGATCAAAGACCTGTTTTGAACGGATCCGGTCGAGATTTCCGGTCGGCTCATCGGCCAGGACCAGAGATGGAGAGGGATAAAGGGCTCTGGCAATTGCAGTCCTTTGTTTTTCGCCTCCGGACAGCTGACTGGGCAGGTGGTCTTTCAGGTCAGTCAGTTCCAGATGCTGGAGCAGTTCATTCAGTCTTTTCTGGTTTCTTTCCTTCTGGTAAAGATCCGAGACCAGGCAGATATTTTCTTCAACTGTAAAATCTTCAATCAGTTCAAAGTCCTGGAAGATAAACCCGATCTTTTCGGCCCGATAATCATCGAGCTCATTTTCTGAATATGTGGTGATATCTTCTCCATCGAGATAAATATGGCCCTGATCGGCTGGCATCAGGCCGCCGAGAAGATTGAGGATCGTTGTTTTCCCGCTGCCGCTTTTCCCGACTAAAGAAGTCATCTTTCCCGCTTCGATCGTAAAG
Organism: uncultured Allobaculum sp.; assembly: GCA_910579655.1. Lineage (GTDB taxonomy): Bacteria > Bacillota_I > Bacilli_A > Erysipelotrichales > Erysipelotrichaceae > Allobaculum. The sequence goes on from CAJTVE010000050.1 coordinate 14,243, forward strand.
GAACAGTCATCCAGAACGATCCGTCTATCCTCGCCTTCAGGATAGGATTTAGATAAATTTTCAATTTTTATATTTTCTTTTACCATAGGCTGTTTTCAATTTAGCTTCCTTTCTGCATCCAACTTATCAAGGAAGAGTTACAAAAGAATTACGGTTGTCTTGGATCTTGAATAGCCCATGCATCAAATATTAACTGTTTAATATCATAGATAAGTTTTTATTCCCTTTCCTTATGAAGCACAACACGGATGTAAGGGAAGAACTGCATGGATAACCAAATAATCGGATGGGATCAGGAAGATAATGGAAGTATCTTACAGACGCTGTCGCTGATCTTTTCGAGACGGTAGGATCGTTGTAAGATAAAAAAATGAAGACAAAATCAATTGCCCAGGCGGGAATGCTTTGTGCAGTTTATGGCGTCATGATTTTTGCCAATACGCTGACCGGACTCTGGGTCGAGTCTCTTTTCCCGTATCTGTTTGCTTTTCCAATTCTGATCTGTGCCATCCAGCAGACCCCGCAGGTTTCATTGTGTGCGCTGGTGGCGATGTTTATTCTGACCTTGATGCTGGGTTCTTTGACGACCTGGCTGATTGCCGGCAGTATGCTGGCGGCAGGATGGGTTTTTGGCTGGGGGATTCATCAGCGCATCGGCCTGGTCTGGACAGCGGCTTTCTGTTTTGGAGTGATGACGCTTTTAAATTATCTGGAAGTGAGTGTGCTTGCAGCAGTATTTGGATATGACATGAGCATGGAAAAAGAATTGTTCCAGTGGATTTCGCCATTTCTTTCCTGGAATGGCCTGCTGCTGATTCTTTCCGGACTGATGGGATTTCTGGAAAGTTTTGCGTTAGCCTGTATGAGCATTGTGGTGGGACTGAAGGTGGATAAAACGCTTACAGTCTCCAATTTGGGTCTGAGGGTGGGGATTCATCCATGGTTTTCGTGGTTGTTTACACTTCTTCTCCCAATCTGGTTTCTGACTTTGACGGGTGTGATATCATGTCCATCAGGAGTCAAAGATTTACTTGTGATTTTAATCGTGGTCTGTTTCTGTGCTTTGATCGCAAAGGGAACGACTGTCCTGGTTCGAAGGGGAATAAAAAAGCACGGACCCTCGATCTATACGACGCTGATCATTCTGGGTGCTTTTATTCCGGGCGTGAATCTAATCTATGCAGCTGTTGGCTGGTGGTTATTGCTTCGACATTCATTTGATTCCACGCGCAATCACAAAGCCTGAAATCCTGCTGACGCTCTTGCAGGAGGATTTTGCAAGATGATCTTGTGGTATCTTGCTGTATGATATGGATTCTTTGTTTTGGATTTACTACAATCAAATGGTATTGCCGCTGTTACTATATAAAAGGCAAACAGGAAAGGCGAACCGGCACCGCCGTCTGAAAACAGGAAATTTCCCGACAGATTTTGACCAATACTCTGCGAAGTAATAGATAGAAGTAATAGATAATAAAGGAGAAAAAGTATGAAAGAAAGCAACAAAGATGAAGGACTCAGAATTAATTCTCTTTCTGAGTTGAGAAAGTATGCCGATCGAGATGCGATAGATCGGATTGTTGCCGAATATGTGATGCTGACCTTTGCTAAGTCCAAGCTGACTGGGCGTCTGGTGGATGCAATCTATAAAGGAAAAAGCATTGATGATCTGAAGGCAATCATTCAGGAAGAAAGATAATCTTTTCCTGCAAAAAGAACAAAAAAGAACAAAAAAGAACAAAAAAGAAGAAATGAGACGAAGTTTTGCGGCAGCTGTAAAGTTTGTCTGTCAGGCGGCCCTAGAACTAAACTCCATATGAAGATTTAAATACGGAAACGGAAGCCAAAGTCCGCCTGATGGCTGACGGCCCCGTTTGAGACAGATCCGTATCGCTGTCTAGGCAGCAGACAACAGCAGCAGCCTTTGTAAAGGTAAAAAAATGAGTGGTTGGATCCTGGATCTGACCATTTTTATCGGTTCTGTTTGTCCCTGCATCAAGTGACTCAGATCAGGGACTCAAACCGAAAGTATAATTCGAATTTTTGTTTTAAGAGATAGAGATTCCTGAATCGGTGAGCAGCAGGATGAGGCGCTGCAAATCTTCAGGCCAGATCAAGTTTTATGCCATAAGTGGCAACATAATATTCGTTCTGTGCGATTAGACAATTGTCGGGCAGGCAGGCTTTGCCAAAGAGCGCGAAGAACAGAAACTGGCAATGCAGGACAGTCTGGCGGGCAAACTCCAGCTTCAAGTGCTTTTTGGTCAGTCTCGTGCAGTTGGTCATAGAGTGTCTGGACCATTTGGACAGGCGGATCTTGTTTTCCAGGAATGGAATAGCTGAAGGATGGTCGGTGTTGACTGCCTTATTCAGTGGAATAGTCAGGAGAGAAATAGAAATGAATAGAAGTAGGACAAGGACCACCTTTACTGGTACGAGGAGGTACAACGATAGGACAGCGTATCCGCCCTTTATCGTACCGTCTGAAGAGGAAAAATCATGAAACGTTTTAGTAAGTGGCGTTATCTGTATCTGTTCTTGCTGCTTCTTGGCCTGGCCTGCACGGTTTTTTATGGGCTGCGCCAGGAATGGGTAGCCAGCCTTACAGTACTTTTGATCACTCTGATCTCATTTATTCTGTTCAGTACGTTCTGGCGGGCGATAAAACTGAAGGGAATTCAGACAGAAGTCGAAATCAGCCGCGTCCTTGGTAAAGATGCCAAGGATGCGCTCGTATTTGGCGAAGTCGGGATCATGACTTACAATGATGAATACGTCTGTACCTGGATGTCTGATTATCTGCGCCAGATTGCTCCAAATCTGGTCAATCAGAAACTGACCGTTTTTTTTGAGAACATGCGCGATCTGTTTGAAGAGCATGTCGATACCATTACGGGGGAATATCAAGGCCAATATTTTGAAGTCACGCATAAAGAGGGCAGCCAGGTGCTGTTTGTCAAAAACATCACCGACGTTGAAAGTCTCCAGAAACGGATTGACCGTGGTTCCATTGTTGTTGGCCTGCTCAACCTGGATAACTATGATGAATATTCCAGCTATGACAACGAAGAAATTCTCAACGAAATCAATACCCGTATCCGTGGTCCGCTGATCGCCTGGGCGAAAGAAAACGGGATTTTTATCCGCCGGATCCGTTCGGACCGATATCTGCTTTTGATGGATACAGCAATCTTTAACCAGATCCGCCGCCAGAATTTCCAGATTCTGCAGCGAATCAAAGATATTTCAGCCCGGATGGATATTTCGATTACGTTATCAATCGTACTGGTGGAAAACAGCCCCAGTTTTCTGGAACTGGATAAGACGCTCAATGAAGTCATGGAAATCGCCCAGTCTCGCGGGGGAGACCAGGTGGCCATTAAAGATGGAACACAGCCGATTGAATTTATCGGGGGCAATTCCGAAAAAGCCAGTCAGCGTTCGAAAGTCCGGGTGCGCATTGTGGGCAGTTCGATTCAGGATCTTGTCCGCAATGCCGATAAGGTCTTTATTCTGGGGCATGTCAATACAGATTTCGATGCCATGGGAGCGGCACTGGCCATGTCCAACTGGGTGCGTGCACTGCATAAAGAACCTTATATTGTTTTGAAAAACGTGCCACGGGATGCCCAGCTTCAGTCTACGCTGGATGACTATGGCAAATCGCTTAACAGCAGACATCATCTGATTACCGAAGATGAAGCCCTTGAGCTGATGGATCCCAAGAAGGATGTGGCCATTATGGTTGATCACTCCAATCCGCAGATCTCTTCGGGCAAGCGTCTGCTTGAGCACGGCGGCCGGACGATCATTATCGACCATCACCGCCGGTCGGAGCAGTTTCCGGATAATGTCCTGACTTCTTACATTGAATCGCAGGCTTCCAGCACGTGTGAAATGATGACAGAACTGCTTCAGGCTTCAAATGTTTCGATTCCAATCTATGAAATGGAAGCCACAATCATGTATCTTGGAATTCTGGTGGATACAGCCCGTTTCAAGCAGCACACATCTGAGCGAACTTTCCAGGCGGCCGGCATTCTGCGCTCATGGGGTGCCAATGCTGAAACAGCGGAAAAAGCGCTCCAGGAAAGTTATGAGGAATATCGCAAGCGCAGTCAGCTGATTGAGAAAGCGCAGACTTATAAAGATAAATATCTGATTGATGTCCTGCCTGAACCGGTTACGCGCACCGAGCTTTCCCAGATCTCGGATGCCCTGCTAAAATTTAAAGGCTGCCGGGCAGCATTTACGATTGGTACAAACGAGAATAATGGCCACACTGCCATTTCGGCAAGAAGTGATGGAACGGTCAATGTTCAGAAAATTATGGAGAAATTAAATGGCGGAGGCCATTTCGCTGCGGCTGCGGCTGAACGGGATGATCTTACTTTGATTCAGGCGCTCAACCAGCTGAAAGGCCTCCTCGATCAGGAGGGATAAACATGAAAGTAATTTTACTGACTGATGTCAAAAACGTCGGCAAAAAAGATGAAGTCAAGGAAGTGGCAGATGGTTACGGCCGCAACTTTCTGATCAAGAAAGGTCTTGCCGAACCTTTTAACAAAGAAACTTCCAGAGATCTGGATGCCCGCAAAGAAGAAATGCGCCAGCAGGATCTGGAAAATCAGCGTCTGGCCAAAGAAACTGCTGAAAAGCTGAAAGATCTGACGCTTGAATTCAAGCTCAACACTGGTAAAGGCGGCAACACCTTTGGACAGATTTCTTCCAAACAGATTGTTGCAGCTTTAGCTGACCACCAGATCCAGGTGGACAAACGCAAAATCATCATGGATACACCCGTTGATTCCTTAGGCACAACCAAAGTCAAAGTCGACCTGTATAAAGGAAAAATCATCGGAACCATCAACGTGCACGTCAGCGCAAAGGGCGAATAGTCAATGATTCGCGAACTGCCAAATGCCCAGCGCATGGAGCAGTCTCTGCTCGGAGCCATACTCGTATACCCGGAAGTTCTTGCCTTGTGCAGGGATGCCGATCTGAGTGCCTCCGAGTTTTTTGTTCCTGCGCACCAGAAAATTTATGAAGCTTTGCTGGAAGTCACAGACAATGGCCAGCTGCCAGATTTTGAAAAACTGATCCAGCGCCTGACTGAGAATCAGGATCTGGAAGCCACCGGCGGTCTGGAGTATCTGTCTTCCCTGATGGATGCAGCCGTAACCCAGGTTGCTGCATCAACTTACATTGAAACCATTCAGAACAAATCCCAGCTGCGCAAGCTGATTGATGCAGCGGATAAAATCGCTGATGAAGCCGGGACGTCCACAGCTGAAATTGATGCCATTCTTGATGACTCCGAACGAATGTTAATGGATGTCACCAGACGCCGTAAGGGAACCGACTTCAAATCGTCCCGGGATCTGGTCACAGAAATTCGTCATGAGCTGGAAATGATCCGCAACAACCAGGGAGTCAATGGAATTGCCACTGGCTATTCGGATCTGGACCGGATGACCAACGGTTTCCATCGCGGCGACCTGATCATTCTGGCTGCCCGTCCGGCGATGGGAAAATCAGCGCTGGCTTTGAATTTTGCCAACCAGGTTGCCCGCCGCAACGAAGGGGCCGTCGCCATCTTCTCACTGGAAATGCCAGGCACCTCGCTAGTCAAACGACTGCTGGCTGCTGAGGGTCATATTGACTCGAAAAAGCTGACCACTGGCAAACTCGATCCGGATGATCAGAACTCTTTGAACATCGCCTGCAACAGTCTTTCTGAACGCAAGCTGTTTATTGATGACACCAGTATGATCAAAGTCAGCCAGATCTTTTCCAAGTGCCGCAAGCTGCGCAATCAGGAAGGATCGCTGTCCTTGATTGTCATTGACTACCTGCAGCTGATCTCCAGCAGCGGACGCGGGGATTCCCGTCAGCAGGAAGTCTCCGAGATCAGTCGAAACTTAAAGATTCTCGCTAAAGAAATGGACTGCCCGGTCATTGCCCTGTCACAGCTGTCCCGTAAAGTGGAAGAGAGAACCAACCACGAACCACAGCTGTCCGACTTGCGTGAATCGGGATCAATCGAGCAGGATGCCGATATTGTCATGTTCATTTATCGCGAGCAGTATTACAACAGCAACCCGGATGAAGATAATGCCACCGAAGTGGTTGATCTTTCGTTGAAAAAACATCGAAACGGTGAAACCGGAAAAGTCGAACTCGTCTTTGAAAAAGCCTGTTCCTTATTCTCATCCATGGCTGCAGGAAACGGGTTAAACGCCTATGCGGGTTGATTTATTCTGCTCCGGATCCAAAGGTAACTCCTGCCTGGTCCGCACCGCCACCACCTCGATTCTGATCGACTGCGGCCCAAGCACCAAGCGGTACATGATGCAGTCTTTGCAGTCAGCAAATCTGACGCCAGATACCCTTGATGCACTTTTGATTACGCACTCCCATTCCGACCATATCCGCCAGCTGGCCATGTTTACCCAGATTCCGATCTATACATGCTGTCCGCTGAGCGCCAAAGACTATAAGGGCAACCCCGTCCAGCTCGATCTCCATACGGTGGCCAGACCTTCGCGTTTTGTCATCGGCGATCTGACGATCCTAGCCGTCGCTACATCTCATGACTCCGGTCCAAGCATGGGTTTTGTGATTGATGATGGCTTTGAAAAGCTGGTTTATATCACGGATACCGGGTATCTGCCGGCTGAATTGTATCCATCTTTAAGTGGGGCTGACTACTATATTTTCGAAAGCAACCATGATCTGGAAATGCTCCAGCAGACCAACCGGCCTTTCTGGCTCAAACAGCGCATTGCTTCTGATACTGGTCATATGTGCAATGCGGACAGTTCCAGACTGCTTGCCCGCCTGATCACTCCGAAAACCCGCCAGGTTGTCCTGGCTCACTTATCTGAAGAAGCCAACACCCCGCAGCTTGCCTTACAGGCGTTTTCTGAGCGGCTCAAGCTGCTTTCCTGGGATACCAGCCACCTGGTCGTTCAGGCCGCTGCCCAATGGGAACCTCTGCATTTTGGATCGATGCATCCCGAAGAAAATCGGAAAACGCAGGCGGAAATCCAGCATACTCCTGCATCACAAAAGGCCAATACCATCCAGAATGGTGAGAAATCCCAGCTAATTGACAGCTCTCAAAAAAAGCAAGGCATCTCGAACAGGCAAACGGCCTCTGAAATTCAGAACCGTTCAGCCCAGGCTGCATGGCTCACCGAACAGCCAGGACAATCTAGCCGTCCACAGTTTTCAGGTTTTGCGTTTGATTCCAGCCCAGATGAGATTCCAGAAGATGACTTTGATTTTGAACTTCCGGAGATTCCTGGCGGGCTTTTCGAATCGGGTTCGTCCAGACCTTTACACTGACCCAGACAAATCTTTGGGATCAAGAAAAACTCCAAAGGACAGATATCAGCTTTCCCCTATTCATGAGATCTATGATCCATGGTCTGTGGAATTCATGTCCTTTGGAGTTTTTTGCACAGGGAAAAGAGAAAACGAAAAAACAATCTGAAAATCGATCAAATAATTATGAATGAGCAGAAAGATTGGTAAATTTCAAATCAGAAAGTCCAAAGTGATGCGAGTGGATTTATACTTGTCGGTATTCAAACAGGAATCAAAAAGATAATGGATTCAGAGAATATGGATGGAAAATCGCAGGGACAGGCCAGAAATATAGATTGAGATCTGGGTGTGTGCCTGAGGAAAGAAGAAAAGAATATGAAAAACAAGATGGTCAAAACTCAGGAGCTGACAAGCAATGGTCAGGATATTTTACGCGTAACCTTGTCGCAAAAAGACTTCGATCTGCCTTTCAAGATCATCGGCTCAAACAAAGTCGCCTTTCTGGATGTTTCTGGTCAGGCAGACCTGATTGAGCACATGGCCGACCTGCTGGTTGAACAGATGAAAGAAGCAGGGCTCGAGTTTGATACGATTCTCAATCCGGTCTCCAAAAGCAATGCGCTGGCGCATGCTATTGCAATCCGGTGGATGAAAGCTGTCAATCCAGCAATGACTTCTACCGTGGTCGCACGTAAAGCCAAACCTGGTGAACATCATATGGTGGAAGCTGAGTACAAGTCTGTAACAACCAACGGTTTTCAGACGCTGTATCTGACAGAGGACGATGCTGAAAACCTCGAAGGAAAAAAGATTCTGCTGGTTGACGATGTCTATGGGGCGGGGGGAACAACCAGAGCTCTGGAAGAGCTGATTGCCCAAGCAAAAGCAATGAAAGCCGGACATGTGGTCTGTGCCGCCGAGAAACAGCCTGAGCTTCCAGAAGACCTGATTTATCTGTACGATCTGCCCAGCTATCCAGTCAAAGACCAGGACTTGGAAGATTAAAAGCCAGAAATATGGTGAAGAACAAAGATAAGAAGTGCCAGATGGAAGGTTTGGAAGGTTAAAATCTGGTTTTACCTGGTGACTGCTGAGTAACGAGTATAAAAAACGATTTATTTATATATGCAATTTATTTATATGCTTAAACTTTGCAACGATCTTAACCGAGAATCATCAAATTATAAACTGGTTTATTAAGGACACTCTTATACATTTATCGCAAGCCCGATATAAATCATTTATATCTATAAAAATGAAAATAGAAGAATGCTGTTAGCTAAATGTTTCGGTTACAATTATAGCCGAACTTTGAATGCGGTTCTTGCAGACAAAAGTAGATGTATAGCTTTAATATTACCTTATATAAAGATTTTATAGAGATCTTTCACTTTGCTGCAAATGAAGTGTCAGGGTTCGGTTACAATTTCCTGAAAAGTCCAGATCATCAAAGGAATCACATTCAAAAAAGCTGCCGTTGAGAGTATTTTCTCAACGGCAGCTTTTCTTATCTTCTTTTCTGACGACCGTTAGAATCGGTTGAGCTACCTGGTTTACGGGCAGACTGAAGAGCACCCAATCTCAAGTACAAGTATTTTAATAATCCCTACTATTTCGAGATTTGGGAATGGACCAAGTTATCACCTTTTGATTTTTTCTTCTTCAGTCGGGGAGTAGATGAGTCTATTCATAGCATCCTCATCCATGCTGCTTTTCTTCAATTCACGCAGCTGTTTCTCTGCTTCACGTGCACGTCTTTCGGATTCGTCCCGCTGTTTCTCTGCTTCACGCGCACGTCTTTCGGATTCGTCTCGCTGTTTCTCCATCTCGTCAAATTGTCTCATCTGTCTGTCTGAGAAAAAATTGAGACCGTCTACGTTTTTAATTTCCTGTTTTTCAATGGTTGTCAGCATAGTTAAATCGTTTTTTTATTTTTCTTCCTCTGTCCAGGAGTAGATGAGTCTATTCATAGCATCCTCATCCATGCCGCTTTTCTTCAATTCACGCAGCTGTTTCTCTGCTTCACGCGCACGTCTTTCGGATCCGTCCCGCTGTTTCTCTGCTTCACGCGCGCGTCTTTCGGATCCGTCCCGCTGTTTCTCTGCTTCACGCGCGCGTCTTTCGGATTCGTCCCGCTGTTTCTCTGCTTC
>CAJTVE010000051.1 GCA_910579655.1 uncultured Allobaculum sp.
AAAGAAATGTTGCATTCAGGAATAAAACCGGCCATACTGTTGTTCAGGGTGTGTGTCATTGTTCAAAATCCTTTCTTGGTTGTTTGTGCGAATAACATTGTACAGGAATGATGAACGATTTACACTCACCTGTTTGGTGAAAAGCAAAATGGCCGGGAACACGTTCTTTAAAGGTGTTTCCGGCCATTTGTCGGTTTTGATGAATTGTTCAGGTTCTTATACCAGTAGCCGGAGTCTTTCAGGTAGCGTTTCATGGTTTTGAGATCGAATTCATCGCGGTCTACGAAGATGAAGCCGTAACGTTTTCTCATGCCTTCGTGAGTGGAGATTAAATCAATTGCACTCCATGGGTTGTAGCCAAGCATCTGGGCACCATCGGTGATGGCTTCCTGGATCTGGGCGATATGCTGACGCAGGTATTCGATGCGGTATGGGTCGTGGACTTTGTCACCTTCGAGGGTGTCGTAGGCACCAAGGCCATTTTCGGTAACGAGTAATGGCAGGTGGTAGCGGGAATCCATTTCACGGATCGTAGCACGGAAGCCGACGGGGTCGATTTCCCAGCCAAATTCGGTTTTGCCAAGGTTGGGGTTTGGAACGGATTTGAACATGCCGGAAGTTCCGCCGCCGCTTTGCTGGTCACCACCGAAGGCTTCTTCAGGAACGGAGCCATCATCTGCTGCAACAGTTGCGGTGTTGTAGTAGTTAAAGCCGATGAAGTCTGGGTGTGCATTTTTCAGAGCGTCTTCGTCGCCAGGCGCGAAGGTTGGAGTGGCGTCATTTTGTTCGAGCCAGTTCCAGACGATGGAGTTATAGACACCATAAACGACTGCATCCAGGTAGAGCCAGTTGCGGATGGCGTTGAAGTTCTGGGCTGCAATGACGTCTTCTGGTTTGCATGTCGCTGGGTAGACCAGGGAGATGTTTGGAGCGGGTCCGATTTTGGCTTCTGGCAGCATTTCGTGGCAGATGACCATGGCTTTGGCCTGGGCAACGAGCATGTTGTGGTTTTGCTGGTAAATCTCTTTGAGCAGGTTGGTTGTGCCTTCTGGGATTAACAAGGTTCCGATGACTGGACCAACGAGGGTAAGCATGTTCTGTTCGTTGATGGTGAGCCAGTATTTTACGCGGTCACCAAAGTTTTCAAACAGGACAGTCGCGAATTCGACAAACCATTTCACAGAGTCTGGGTTAGACCAGGATCCTCTTTGGTCAAGAGCGGCGGGCATGTCGAAGTGGAACATGGTGACGATTGGTTCAATGCCGTATTTGAGGCATTCATTGATGACGTCGTTATAGAAATCGATGCCTTTCTGGTTGATTTCGCCAGTGCCGTTTGGAAGAATACGGGTCCAGGCAATGGAGAAACGATAGGATTTAAATCCCATTTGGGCCATCAGGGCAATGTCTTCTTTGTAGTGATGATAAAAGTCGGCGCAGACGGTGAGATCAGAGGTTCCCTCTGGAACTTGTTTGACATCCTGGCAGGATGGGCCTTTGCCATCTTCGAGGTTAGCGCCTTCAACCTGGTAGGCAGAAGTGGAAGCGCCCCAGAAAAAGTCTTTTGGGAAAGGTTTCAGTTTTCTTTCTTTCATAGTGTGTCTCTCTCTCAGTCTAATGGCCAGATTGACAAGGTTTGGCTTCAGGCACAATTCCAACTTGGAGTGAAGGGGGAAATGTGGCTGGATTTGCCTTGAGGTCTGGCTGATGGTTTCGATTTCGGCTTGTCTTTTCGCAAGAATTTGTGCTCTGCATGAAAGAACGCAGATTCGAAAAGGTGTTGGAAGGCAGTTTGGGAACTGCTGGATTTGAATCTGGGTGGGTCTGAAAGCAGATCTATGTTTTTTAGAACAGCCTTTGGGTGAGGGAATCAAAATCAGAAAGGCTGAAGATAAAAGACCAGATTCTGGTTCGTCGAACTCAGGTCATTGAACATCGGTCATTGAACTCAGGTAATTGGATTCGGGTTCGAATTAAATTAGCAGGATTTCAATTGGCGTTTCTTCCATTTGGATTGCGTGATTTCAAATCAATCAGTTTCCTTATTTAATCAATTCGATTTTATTCTATTTTGCTTTCCTGAAGGAAAGCGGGCCTTTGCGGGTAAATCTGGATGATCAAACCATTTCGGTCGTGGTTTCTGGAAGTTCTGGGTTGAGCAGTTTTTTGATATATTCAACCAGTTCATTCATTCCTTTGCCCACTGGAACATACAGCGGAGCTGGGATTTCGGCAATCTGAAGGTGGAGTTTTTGGGCACAGTTGAAAAGATGATCCCTGGCCATTTTGATCTGCGGGCTGATTAGATAGAGGTCGTAGTCTTTTCCTTCCATAAATCGTTCGCTGTTGGCTAAGTCGCAGGCTTCAACCTGAATATTGAGGCCAAGTTTGGCAAAGCAACGCGTGACTTTACGGGCGATCATGGAGCTGGACATGGCGCCGCAGCAGATGACGAGGACTTTTTGCATCACAATTTCTCCTTTGAATGGAATGGATAGAATATCTATCGATAAAATCCACTAAGCGCTTGAACAAAGGATCAGATCTGAAATTTCAAAAAAGACGGAGAGATCAGATCTGTCTTGGTCAGATTGGCCGAGTGGAAGAGGACGCTTTTGCGATAGGACGGTTTGCGGAAATCTTACTTCCATTAAAAAACGAATTTGTGGATTCGGCTAGTCCATTTTTTGCCGGAATTCCGATAAATTGTAAAACGCTTCTGGATTTCAATGGTCAGTCTGCCCGGATGGACTTTCTCTGACTCTTGCCCCTTTTGCCACCTGTTTATTTTGTTTGTTTTTTGTTTTTTTATATTCGTTTTTGCACTTGTCTGTTTGTTGTACTTTGCCTTATTGCTGGTTGTTATTGCTGTTGTACTTTGCCTTATTGCTGTTGTACTTTGCCTTATTGCTGGTTATTGCTGTTGTACTTTGCCTTTTATCTCCTGTCTGTTTTTTCTCTTACTTTTTGCTTGTGGTTGTACGTGCTGTTCGTTGCTGTTCGTTGCTGTTCTCTACTGCTTTTGTTCTTTTTGCTTCGTTTGCTTTGGACATTCAGGCTTTGTTTGGTACCTGTTGCTTGTTGTCGTCCTCTGTTTTTTGTTTTCTGTGCGCATTCAGGCTTTGTTTTGTACCTGCTGTTTGCTGTCGTTCCTGGTTGTTTGTTTTTTGTTCTTTGACTTTTGCCAGCGCTTCGTTTGATTTGGAGGGGAATGGTTTGTGTCGCAATGATTTGGGCCGCAATGGAAAGGCTGCGACAGAAGAAAGGAGATTTGCCGGATTCCTTTGTCGCATGGACAGAAATGGTAAAAATGAATAAGTAAGAATGAGGGCGGTGAGGATCAGGGGCAGAAAATTGCCGCAGCAAAATTAAAAGATGGCTCAGACACAGGACATAATTATGTTCTAAAGAGTCAGATAGGAAAGCTCGGGAAGCGAAGCGGTAAATTTTCAAAAAGAAAGAGGATTTTAAAATGCGCAGAAAAGAAATCGAAAAAGAAGCGAGAAAAAAGATAGAGACATGCAAAAAAGACGGAATACTCCGTGTATTTTTGTGAGATACAATCTGGTTTGGCTAATGCATGAATTTGGTAATGTAAAGTTGCTTGCCTGAAAATAAAACGGGAAAATTGTGGGAAAAATTTAAAAATATGAATTTGCCGTATTGAATCCTTGGTTTCAGGCGTTTATGATATTTTTGTAAACCTCAACGAGGAGTAACAACACGCATGAAGTCATAAGAATTGCCGTAAAGAAATCTTGATCCGGCATAAAAAGGGTAATTAAAACTGCCTGATGTATGCGAAGATTTCCAATTTTAACCCTTAGTTTTCACATCATTGCCGCAGCGTTACGGCAAATTTACAACTGGAGAAGAACGTAAACGGTTTCTATGATGGATATGGCTTGAGGAGGACTGGCCTGGACCGTACCAGTCGTCTGTTAATCTCATACTCGTCAGAGTTGAGGATTTCACGAAGTGAAAGAGAGGAATTACATACATGTCAAAACAAGCATTAATTATTTGCGTAGGTGGAATGTCCAGTTCCATGATCGCTAAGAAAACGACTGAAGAACTTCAGAAAAGAGGCCAGGATATCTTAGTTGAAGCTCTTGGCGTTCTCGAAGGCGAAAAGAAAATCCAGAACAAAGAATACGATCTGTTCCTGGTCAGCCCACAGACAAAAATGTATCTGAACAACTTCACCAAACTCGGTAACGAAGTAGGCAGCCACGTTATCCCTATTCCACCACAGGCATACATTCCTGTACCAATGGGAATCAACAAACTGGCCGATCTCGTAACGAAAGAAATCTAGTCCCTGCCAATTGAAGCCACTAGAGAAGGAATTGCTGCTGATTCTTTATCGGAGCCCAAAAAAGTATCAGACAAGCAAAGAATTAGCTGAGCGGCTGAATCTATCAGAACGGACGGTTCGAACTTATATCGGCCGTCTGAAGAGTCTGGTCAATGAATTAGGCGGCAGAATTGAGGCCAGACAGGGAAACGGATACCGACTAATTCTCGAGCAGCCTAAACAGTTTGAATCGTATTTATTCAAATCGAGACTTGAGGAGCTGCAGAGGGAACCGGACGTCATCGATTCTTCATCAGGACGCCGGGATGTCATTATTTCCCGTCTGCTGCTGAACAACGAAACGATTGAAGCACTTGAGCTTGCGGAAAGCCTCTATATTTCCGAAAGTACTCTGAAAAAAGAGTTGAATTCCTTACGTGACCTGCTTGATGTTTACGGTCTGAAGCTGGTGACAGTAAAGAAGAAACTGACCATTTCAGGGGAAGAAGCCAACAAGCGCAAAATGATTCTTGATTATTTCTTCCGAAATAAGAAATTCGTTTCTTTACGTGAATATATGGATCATTCGGGATTTTTTGATGATATTCCATCGGAAACGATCCTGATGATTCTGTTAGAAGAATTGCAAAGCCATCACATCCGGCTTTCAGACATGATGATTCAAAACCTGCTGCTGCATATCGCTTTGTCGATCAAACGTCTGCAAAGCGGCCAGCAGATCCGGCATTTTGAATCCTTAGATACTGATTTTGATCCGGATCTGATGGATGTTTCCACCCATGTCATTTCGCGGGTTTCCAATCTGGTCCATCTGGAATTTCCCCAGACGGAAATCCGCTATCTGACTTTGCATCTGACCGTGAAATCCAACCCCCAGGGAAGCGAGCACGATCAAAGCAAAGAAAGAATCAAACCCCAGGTTAAAAAAGCTTTAGCCCAGCTGGCCAAAGTATCCAATCAGCCGGTGGACCAGGATGAGATCCTGGAAAACAGTGTTCTTGAACATCTGATCCCCATGCTGATGCGGCTTTCTTCCGGCATTCAGCAGCAAAATCCATTGACTGTTGAAATCCAGGAAAAGTATCCAGAGGTTCTTGAAGTTGTCAAAACGACATTGGGTAAGCTGCCCTGCCTGCGGCCGTTTACAGTCAGTGATGATGAATGGGCCTATCTTGTCATTCATTTTCTGGCTGCAATTGACCGTCAGCAGGAAAGCCGAAAACTACAGGTTCTGGTGATCTGTGCAACGGGATTTGGCAGCTCACAGCTGCTCAAAAACCGGCTGCTTAAGAAATTTCCGGATTCCATCCATATTGCCAGTGAAGCTGGCTACTATGACATGAATGATCAGGTTCTTGAGGGAATCGATCTGATCATTTCCAGTGTCAACATGGGTCCGGTGATCTTTGGTGTGCCTTTTCTTCATGTTTCTGTCTTCTTATCTGACGATGATGTGGCCAGAATTCAGACCTTCATCGATAAGAAAGAAGCCAGGCAGAGTCCGCGCTTACGGGTAAGAGCGGTTCGAAATGAAGAAGTGACGAATCCCCTGCTTGAAAGCCAGCTTCCCCAGAGCAATTTCTTTGTTCTTATGCAAAGACCTTCGCGCGAAGATGTCATTGATTTATTAGTCAGTGCGATCGGCCGCAAGGAGAATGAATATTTCGCGAAGAAGTTTAAAGACCAGCTGACATTACGCGAAAAGATGGGCAGCGTTGCCTTTTCGGATCGTATTGTGGTTGGTCATCCCGCCGTTCCTTTGGCGGAACGTTCCTCCTTTGCGCTGGCCCTCGTTCCAGAAGGCCTGTATTGGGATGAACAGAACCAGGACATTCAATTTGTCTTTCTGATGTCTCCTTCCTATGAGGGAGGCGATGAAACGCGCACCATGGTGGATGCGATCATTGATCTGATTGAGCAGCCTGACCTTCAGCAGCTTCTGCTGGAGCGCAAAGACTATCGAACGCTCAGCAAGGTGTTCAACTCTTTACTGGAGCAATCGTGATCTTCCAAACGGAGGACTGAATCAGAACTCAGAAACCAATTGAATTTCCAGACTTGCCCCTTGATGGGAGAAAGAAAGACTGAGAGAGAAATTATGGCGAAAATGGATGTAACCGAATCTCAAATGGTCGCATTTACCATCATCAGCTTTGCTGGTATGTCCAGAGCTGCTGTTCATGAAGCACTTGATGCAATGCGCGCTGGCGATTTCGAACTGGCCAGCCAGAAATTAGCAGAAGCTGACGAACAGATGGTTGAAGCGCACAAAGCACAGACAGACCTGCTGCACGCTTTTGCAAATGGCACCGAAATCGAGATTCAGATCATCATGGTTCATGCTCAGGACCATCTGATGACCACAATGACTTTAAAAGAAACAGCCGAAGAACTGCTCGAGAACTACAAGAAGATCTACGCTCTCGAAGGCGACGTTGCTGCATTAAAAGATGCAGTGGCTGCCTTACAGGCTTAATCTGACGGTTCGTGCAGTTTTGCAGGACTGAGATTGAAAGTCAGCTTGAATTTGAACGAAGACACTGAAGTTCAGTGTCAGAATATTGAGTCTTTGGTCCAAACAAACCGTGGCCAAAGACATGATTTGAAGGCGATGGAAATTTCCTTTGAACTTCAGCTTTCTGAAAAGCCGGCTCTATAAATCGATTTGAAAAAATCATTGAAAAAATCGTTGTAAAGAACCAGCTTGAAGAAAAGTTGAGGAAGCATTGGGAAAAGACAGAGCGGGAGAACCAGAGAGGAAGATTATATGGCAAAACAGGGAAGAAAAATGGATGACCAATTGATGAAAACGCGGCGCGAGACGAGCTTGAAGACATTGTATTTCAACCGTTTCATGTTGATCCGCTACTCACTGGCCGTCTTCTTTTTTGCAAATTTCTTTGTGGCCTACCTTTGCTGGCCCAACCTTACCGGAATCGCTGGGGCTGCCTTATTGATTCTTTCCATTCTTCCATGTTGGGAGATGGGCAAGATGTATGGGCAGAAAGTCGTGAAATATGGCGCTACGAAGTTGTTCTTCTGCGTGCAGTGGGTATTTAACCTGGTCTGCATCTTCATGATGGCCATGCAGCCAACCAGCCAGATCTTTCCATTCTTAAACGATGGAAGTCAGGCAAAAATTGTTGCTTTAAGCGCACTGGTTATTGGATTTGCCCTGGCAAGCTTCTGTCTGTACCGGTTCTATCTGATTGACCGCAATCTGGATAAAACCTATCGCCGCATTGAATTCTTTGAATCGAAGTATCGTCTTCGCTTCTAGTCTGATTTCCTGAACAAGAGAGCAGGAAATGAGATCGAGGAAGCCAGAAGACGGCTTCTTCTTCGCTTCAGAAATAAAAATGTCAAAAAACCACCATATTATCATACCATACCAACAGCTTTTGTTTGTTTAGGTATCTGATTTTAGCTGAAAAATCATGTTTTATCGCGTATTCTTCATGACTGAATTTCACGATTAAATATGGAAAGCAATTTGATTTAACCTTTAAGCAATCTTTTGGATTTACAGAAATCCCAGGATTTGCTCCCGTCAGCATATTTCTGACTGCTGTTTTACCTTTCATAGTTTCGGGCCAGATTCTAAGGAGAGAGGATCTGGTTTCAGACGAAAAGAAAATGTCTCATCATTGGATGAGGCGGGGAGATTATATGCAAAAAGTATTTGATTTCATGGAAAAGTATCTCATGGGGCCCATGGGAAAACTTTCCCAGAAACAGTTCGTCCGTGCCATCATGGCTGCTGGTATGGCGACGATCCCATTTACAATTGTCGGATCTGCACTGTTAATTCTGAACATTCTGCCTCAGGCCTTCCCATTTTTAGAAGGAATCTGGGCTGCTACATTTGATCGCTTCACAAACCTGTATATGCTTGGTAACACATTTACGATGAGTTCCTTAGCTCTGTACTTCAACATCGTAATGGGTTATGAACTGACTGATATCAAAGCCAAAGAATATGATTTAAACCTCAACCCAATGAACGGTGCGTTATTATCCATGATGGCATTCCTGATGACTTTAGTACAGTTATCCTTTACTGAAGGTGTATTCGTTTATCAGGAAGGCGAAAACATGATCAATGGTATCGCTTATGGCGGATTCGCTAACCGTTTAGGATCCTCTGGTATCTTTACTGGTATCCTGATGGCGACTCTGGCTGTTGTCATTTACAAATGGCTCGTTCAGAAGAATATCGTTATTAAGCTGCCAGACGTAGTTCCAGCTGGTGTATCCCGCTCCTTTACTGCTCTGGTTCCTTGCTTTGTGATTTGCTTTGCAGTTATCGTTCTGAATGGTCTGCTGATCCTGACTGGTTATGACCTGTTCTCCATCATTTCCGTACCATTCGGATTTATCGCTAACATCGCTGACACCTGGTATGGTGTACTGCTGATCAACCTGTTCATCCACGCTCTGTGGTCTGTAGGTATCCATGGTGCCAACATCATGTCCGCTTTCTATCAGACATTCACACTGGCTAACCTGGAAACAAACATGAATATCATGCAGGGTAACGCTACTGGTTCCTATGCTACATTCGCTGGTGAATTCCAGAATATGTACGTTGTAATGGGTGGTTCCGGTGCTACATTAGGTATGTGTATCTGGATGTGCTTTGCTGCTAAATCTGAACAGCTGTCTGTTTTAGGTAAAGCTGCAATTGGTCCAGCTCTGTTCAACATCAACGAACCACTGGTATTTGGTGTACCAATTATCTATAACCCTAACCTGATTATTCCATTTATCTTAGCTCCATCGATTTGCTCCGTAATTGCTTACTTTGCAATTCACTCCGGCATGTTCCCACCAATCGTTGCCAACGTACCTTGGCCAACACCGGCTCTGCTCGGTGGTTTCTTAGGTACTGCTAACATTATGGGTGCTGTCCTGGCTGCAATTAACGTTGTTGTCGCCTTCCTGATTTACCTGCCATTCTTAACGAACTACGATAAGACTCTGGTTAAACAGGAAAAAGAAATGGCAGAAGCGGGAGCTTAAGCTTCAGAGATTTGAATATTATCCTGTCAGTCTGGAAGTCCCATTTCCACACTTCATTCCATCTTCCTGGCTGACTGAAGCTGCGTCATTGAATATGGCGCAGCTTATTTTTTGGGGGAAAAATGCAACAGTCAGCTGCCATATAACAAGAAGAAACAGGCGAGAACCTCTGAGCGGGAAAGATGCACGATCTGTACGAAGCAGACCTGTCAGAATTTAATTTTTACAACGCAGTTGTTTCCAGCAGCAGCTGCCAACTTTTTAACCGAAATTTGTGCAACTATTCAGTTGCCATATACACCGGATGGTTCCATTGTCATAGCTTTCAGGATCGATGTGATTGCCGCATATCCGAATTGTTACTACAGTCTTCCTGTAGTACAATGTACATACAGAGGTGATTGATATGAGTTTTTCAATAAGAATGACACCGCAGGAAAAAAAGTTAGCCCAGAGTTATGCAAATCTCCATTCGATTTCTTTGTCTGAGGCATTCAAACAGGCTTTGTTTGAAAAAATTGAAGATGAGTACGATTTGAAAATAGCGCAAGATGCCTACAACGAATTTGTTGGATCCGGCAAAAAATCCCGCCCAATCGAAGAAGTATGGGCTGATTTGGATTTATGAGTTATTATCGAGTTGAAGCAACAGAGCGTTTTGAAAAAGATCTGAAAAAGCTTGACCGCTATACACAAAAATTGATTAAAGGATGGATTGTGAAAAATCTCTCTCATATCGAAGATCCAAGAAGTAAGGGGAAAGCTTTAAAGGCACATTTAAGCGGATTATGGAGATACCATGTAGGAGATTATCGACTTATTTGTAAAATTGAAGACTCAGAATTGGTGATTCTGGCGCTGTCAATTGGCCATAGACGAGAAGTCTATGAGTAATTTCCCAATATCATTTAGCTAAATAACATTGAACCTTTTTGTCTAAATCCAAAGTGATTTTTATTATCGAAAAAATGGTAAGACCAATAGATGCATTCCGAAAATCGAATGGTTAGAAGTTTCTTGGATGAAGCAGCTTCATAGCAGAGTGTCAAAACAGGCTCTCTGCTTTTTTGTTTTGAGGCAGGTCAATAGGCATAGCGTTTATGTATAACACGGGCGTTTTTATCATAATTTGCAGGGTTTGGATCAAACCACAGAAGAGAAAAAAGAAAGAAACAAAAGAGAGAATAATCAGAAATCTGTTATGAATGAAAATGACCTCATAACAAAGAGGTATAGTAGAGCACTTTATATACAGGATATTTTGATGAAAATTGATTGTGGTCATCTGATAGCAGGGCTTGGAAACGAGTATTGTACACTAAAACAGGATAGAGAGATCAGCCCTGGAAAGAAATCTCTGTTCATGCTCCAAAACAACAGTTTGAATCACAGAAAAATGATAGAAACGATAGGAGGAATATATATGAATCCTGTAAATCTTGATAGTGAAAATGCTCTGCGCCTGAAAGAATATCTCGAGCGCTTAGGCAAAGGGGAGCCGCTTGAAAGTGTCCAGAAAGATTTCCGTGAAGCGTTTGGTCAGGCTGCTGCTGAAGACATCGTCAAAGCAGAACAGATTCTGATTCATTCCGGAACCTCGACCAGCGAAATTGAAAAGCTTTGTGACTTACATTCAGCTTTGTTCCATGATCAGCCAAAACCAGTCTCAATTAAAGAAATGGTCGCAAACAAAGGCCCGATCCGGATGAAAACCGTCCAGAGTGGTGGGTGTGGCAGCCATGGTCATGATTATGATTCGATGCCCTCAGCTCTGGCAGCCCAGGTGGTTGGACATCCCCTCAACATTATGACTTTAGAAAACAGAGAATTGGAGATGCGCGTGAATCATATCCAGACTCTGCTTGATCAGCAGGCACCCGCTTCTGATCTGGAAGCCAGTCTGGCCGATCTGATGAAACTGGGTGCCCATTATGCGAAAAAGGATGAACTGATTTTACCATTGCTGAAATACTATGGTGTTGGCGGCCCGGCGGTTGTGATGTGGAATCTGGACGACGAGCTGCGCGATGCCAATAAGAAACTGCTCTCGCGATTGAAAACCGATGATCTGGAGCCAGCCAAAATGATTCAGATTCGGGCAGAGATTCAGAGGATGATTGATCGGATGCGGGAGATGATCTTCAAAGAGGAAAAGATTCTATATCCAATGGCAGAACGTTACTTTACCGAAGAGGAATGGCGTACGGCCTACTATGACATGCCCCGTTTTGGATTTGCGTGGTTAGAAGAAATTCCCATCTGGAATGAAGCGGGTCCAAAACCATCTGTAAAACCATCGATTGCCGATTTGAAAGATGCCAGTGAGGGAACAAAGATTGAACTGGGCGGTGGGCAGTTAACCCTGGCCCAGCTGAATGCCATGCTCAATACTTTGCCTTTGGAGCTGACATTCATCGACGATCAGAATATCAGCCGCTATTTTTCCGAAGATTCGTTCCTGTTTCCAAGACCTACTTCCTCTTTAGGACACGAAGTTTTTGACTGCCATCCGCCAAAAGTTCTGCCGGTTGTCCGTCATGTCATTGAACAGCTTCGAAGCGGGGAAAAGAATATCATCAGCATCATGGCCAATAAGCAAGGCCGCAAAGCACTCGTCCGCTATATGGCGGTCCGAGATGAAAATGGTAAGTATCTGGGTGTTCTTGAAGCAGTGGAAGATGTTACCGATCTGATTGTTCCATCAACAGACAAGAATGCTTAGAAAACCGTACGGTTTAGAAAACTGTTCTGCTTGAAAAAGAAGTACAAAACATGAATCAATACCCAGCCAAAGATCCAGCGGATAATCGCTGGATGGGCTGATACAGGGAGAAAACCATGGCAAAACATTTAAAAGGAAATGTCGACTGGGTCGGCTATATCGATTGGGAACTTCAGAAGTTTCATGGCGATGACTACTCGATCATGAACGGCAGCAGCCAGAATGCTTATCTGATCAAGGAAGGAAAAAACGTCCTGATTGATACAGTCTGGTCCCCACATAAAGAAGAATTCATTGAGAACCTGAAAAAAGAAATTGATCTCAAGGATATTGACTATATTATCCTTAACCATAGTGAACCTGACCATTCAAGTTCACTGCCAGCATTAATGAAAGAAATCCCGGATACCCCGATCTACTGCACTGAAACCGCAAAGAAATTTGTGGAAGGCCAGTATGGCAAACAGGGATGGAACTTCCATACAGTTAAGACCGGGGATGAGCTCGACATTGGCAATGGCGAGAAATTACAGTTTGTGGAAATGAAAATGCTGCATTGGCCAGATTCTATGGCGACCTTCTTAACCGGGGACAATATCCTGTTTTCCAATGATGCGTTTGGCCAGCATTTTGCGGTAGAAGAACTGTTTAACGATAAGGCTAATCGCTGCCTGCTTAATAAGGAAGCGATGAAGTATTTTGCCAATATCCTCAATCCATTCGCACCCATCCTCAAACGCAAACTGGTTGAAATTGGCAAGATGAACCTGCCCATTGAAATGATTGCCCCATCGCATGGGGCTGTCTGGAGAGAAAACCCGCTTCAGATTGTTGAAAAATATGCCCGTTGGGCTGATGCCTATCAGGAAGATCAGATTACGATTGCTTATGACACGATGTGGAATGGAACCGAAAAACTGGCGCATGCAATTGCGGATGCGGTCCATGAGTTGAGTCCAGATACTGTTGTGAAAGTTTTCAATATCGCCAAAGCGGATAAAAACGAAATCATGACTGAAGTATTCAAGTCTAAAGCCATTGCGGTCGGCTCACCAACCGTAAGCAATTCCGTTTTATCCAGTGTGGCCGGCTGGCTTGAATTCTTGCGCCAGCTGAAGTTCAAAAATAAAAAAGGCGCTGCCTTTGGCTGCTATGGCTGGACCGGTGAATCCATAAAAGTCATTCAGGAAAAACTCAAAGAAGCAGGCTTTGATGTGGTCGATGCAAGCATCCGCTCTTATTTCAATCCAGAAGCTGATGATCTGGCTAAGGCAAAGAGTGTTGCTGCCGCTTTACTGGGCCTGGATCTCGATGAAATCGAAAAAGAAGCTAACCAGCCAGAAACTGACAAGGATTCAGTCGCACCAGCACCAGATTCAAAACCAGCTGACATGAGCCAATATGAATGTGGACCATGTGGATATATTTATGATCCAGCCGTTGGTGATCCAGATCATGGCATCAAATCCGGAACCTCTTTTGCTGATCTGCCGGATGACTGGACATGCCCAATCTGCGGCGCATCCAAAGACCAGTTTTCAAAAGTTGAGTAGCAATGCTTAAGTCAGAGAGATCTTGCCATCAATCCCTTGATTGTATAAAATCCTGCGTTTTAAAACGGACCTAAAGCTGTAAAAAGAAGTTGACATTTACAAAAATGAATAATTTTGCCCCCTGATTTCTGCCTTTGCAGAGATCAGGGAGCTTTTTTTCTGGCGAATTGGCCGTGATGGATGAAATTATGGTCTGAAAACAATCATTTACATTTTCTGTAAGTAAAACACTGAATTTTCATAACTCGTTTTGAAACAATCGGAATGTCAGAATAAATTCCGTGAATATGGCAAAGTGTGTGATAGTCTTATGATCATTGAAAGGACTGAAGAGCTTTTTCGAATATGCTCGAAAGTTTAAAGGGAAATTTGAATGAATGGAATTTTGATGATGATCATCGCCATTGTCGTACTGGGTGGCGGCTATCTGGTTTATGGCCGCTGGCTGGCAAAGACATGGGGAATTGATCCGAAGGCTCCAACCCCTGCGTATACCCAGGAAGATGGAGTGGACTATGTACCGGCCGATACCAATGTGGTATTTGGCCACCAGTTTGCATCGATTGCCGGTGCAGGGCCGATTAATGGACCAATCCAGGCAGCGATGTTTGGGTGGGTGCCTGTTCTTTTATGGATTCTGATTGGCGGGGTCTTCTTTGGCGCTGTTCAGGACTTTGCTTCGATGTATGCTTCGGTGAAATCGAAAGGCAAAGGAATCGGCACGATTATTGAAACGTATATTGGCAAGACGGGAAAGAAGTTATTTTTGTTGTTTTGCTGGCTGTTCTGTATTTTAGTGGTTGCCGCCTTTGCGGATGTTGTAGCCGGTACGTTTAACGGCTATGCTGCAGATGGAGCCACGATTGAAGCCAATGGCGCGGTTGCAACAACGTCCATGCTGTTTATTGTTGAGGCTGTGGCATTAGGTATGATTCTTCGCTATTGCAAGCTGAACAAATGGGTCAATACAGCCATCGCGATTGCCATGTTAGTGGCTGCTGTAGCAATTGGGATGCAGTTTCCGATGTATTTAACGCAGACCACATGGCATTTGATTGTGTTTGCTTATGTCTTTATCGCCTGCGTTGTTCCAGTCTGGGCACTGCTTCAGCCGCGTGACTATCTGAACTCCTATCTGTTGATCTTCATGATTGTCGCTGCAATTGTTGGCGTCTTTGTTTCCAATCCGGCAGTGAACTTATCGGCTTTCTCTGGCTTCAGTGTGAATGGCCAGATGTTGTTCCCGATTTTGTTTGTTACGATCGCCTGTGGTGCTGTTTCCGGTTTCCACAGCCTGGTTTCTTCTGGTACTGCCTCCAAGCAGATCAAAAACGAAAAAGATATGCTTCCGGTCAGCTATGGAGCCATGATTATGGAATCCATGCTTGCGGTCATTGCCCTGATCTGTGTGGCTTCTTTTGCGGATGGTGAAGCCGCCAATGCGGGATTGGTTACCCAGCCGCAGATCTTTGCGGGAGCCATCGCCAACTTCTTAGTGGCGGTGGGACTGCCCTGGAATCTGACTTTTACGCTGATTAACCTGGCGGTATCGGCATTCGCCCTGACTTCTCTGGACTCTGTAGCCCGCATTGGCCGGCTGTCTTTCCAGGAACTGTTTGAAACAGAGGATGCAAAAGAAAAATCGCCAGTTGTAAAGCTTTTGACCAATACGTATTTCTCTACAGGCCTGACTTTATTTCTGGCTTTCCTGCTGGCCCGCATTGGCTATGCCGAAATCTGGCCATTGTTTGGCAGTGCCAACCAGCTGTTATCGGTACTTGCTTTGGTTGCCTGTGCCGTCTTCCTGAAAAAGACGAAGAGAAAATCGAAAATGCTTTATCTGCCGATGTTTTTCATGATGGCTGTTACCTTTACCGCATTATCGATGACGATTTATTCGCTGAGTTCACAGTTATTCACAACAGGTTTAAGCACCGGTATGTCGCTGCAGCTGCTCTTTGCGGTATTGCTTCTGGCTTTGGGCCTGGTTGTAGCCGTTCAGGGCGTTCAGGCATTGCGTGGAAAAGATATGGATTCCGGCGATTCTTTGATTGTTGAAGATGCCAAACTCAATCCGGAAGAAGCGTAGCCAGAAGAATCTGGACGCAATGGATCTGAGGTGAATCAAGCGGCTTGAATCTTTTTGGGGGCCTAGCCGCCCAAAAGTGATTTCAGGTCAAAATCCAGATTTTGGCATTATCTGAAACTTTTCAGGTTAAGCTTCGTAAAAACTATAAATAAATCCGATTTTATCAGAGCAGGCAAAATTACTCCGATAAAATCGGATTTTTATTGATTCCTATTCAGAAGCAGCCATGCTTCTAATCACATCATCCAAAAAGTTGTGAACAAGCATTCCGGGATCTTGAGCGATGTTTGTTCTGAGGATTTTGTTTCACAATTTTGAAAAGCTTTCATAGGCAATCTCCGTCGATACAAAGAAGAAAGAGAACGTTGGAAACTTCAAAAATCCAGGTGTGGAATACCGTAAATCTAAGGATCCTCGTAATTGTCTGGATCACGATTTTCCTTTACCAGAACTCGGTAAAGTTGTCACATACGGAGTGTATGTTCAAAACAATAACACAGGATATATTAATTTAGGTACAGACCATGATACTTCTGACTTTGCCGCAGAGAGTATCTGCCGCTAGTGGTTTACATTTGGAAAGCCAACTTTTCCTAATGCAAAAAGAATCTTTATCACTGCGGACGGTGGAAGAAGCAATAGAGTCAGAGGGAAACTCTGGAAATACGCCCTTTAACAAGCAGCAGATATCACCGGTCTTGAAATTCATATGTCCCATTTCCCACCAGGAACATCGAAGTGGAACAAGATTGAACACCGTCTTTTCTGTTTCATTTCGAAGAATTGGCAGGGCAAGCCTCTGATCGATATCGAGACAATTATCGATTTGATTGGCTCGACAAAGACCAAAAAGGGATTAACTGTCCATTGCGATTTTGATTCAGCGAAATATCCTGTTCAAGTCAAATTGACTGACGAGCAGATCGAGTCAATTAACATGTCTGAATGTGATGAATTAGGGCAATGAAATTACGTCATCTACCCTAATAAATAATCAAGTTATTAAGTGACTGTTCCTTAGGTTTAAAATGCTCTCCAAAGACTATGTAGAGTACAACTGCAAAAAAGCCTGAGTACTTAGACGCCATTCCTGTCAGAACATGATCAAGGACTGATATTATACTGGCTCGCGGTATCTGCAGCAAAGAATCAAGTGGTTTGAATTCAGTCATCAACTTGAGTTTTTGCTATTTTGAGTGGTTTAATAATCGTTTTTTAAGCGTGATTTTATAGCTTAATTAGTCATCAAATTCTAAACTATCTTTAACGAGCGCATTTATGTGTTATAAGTTTCAATAATTGGTTTGATATTATGAAATCAAATTTTCATCCAAGTAGATTTTGTTTCTTTGACTATTTATCAGGATATTGGAGAGAAGAGATTCATCAAGTAAGTTCAATACATCATCAGGAAGGTTGAAAATATTCGCCTGAGCATCTCTAAACAAAATATCTGTATACTTTTTCTGATCGTTGGCACGAGAAATAATGTACTGTACAACGTAAGAGCTTTTACACTTTGAAAGACAATTTTCATCTCTCAATGAGTGAACGGTAAAGCAATCTCCATTTGAGTTTCCTAGGTTGTCCGTTTTCTTATTTAAACATAGAGTAAAGTTCAAGTTCGTTGCTCCAAAACGGAAGCTTTGAGTATCTGTTACAATTTCTTCTAATATCAGCTTGGCAGAGCCAGCTAAAGTTGAAATATCTCCAATATGTTTTATTTTGCGTTTACATAATTGGTAAGGATGATTGGCGCTGAACCAAAACTGCGATTCGCTCAATTTTCCTTGCACTGCTTTCCTGTAGAAATCCTTTGCAGATAAGTTTGTTTCGACACCTGTTAAATGACGGAAATTTTCAGCTTTATAGATCACTTCAATATATCGATTGTTAAATACATATAAAAAACGCTTCCCAACCAAATTGTGTTTATATAACAGCGCAGCGTTATGGATGCTTTGGGTAATTCTTTTCTTATCCTGCTTTTTAGACATGCTCTTTCCTTTATCCTCAAAATATCTACTAAAAACAAGCACCGGATAACTTTCGTTATCCGGTGCTTGTTTTTAAAAGCGGTTTTATGCTGGCCGTCAGCCGCGATACCCTTCCGAGTATCTAAGAAGTCGCCGAAATATTAAGTCCCCGGCGCGGACTCACCGTATCTCCCTGGCGGGGGCGCGATATCCTTCCGGATATCTAGAGGTGCTGGTAATTAACCTCCCCAGCCGGAGCCCGGCTTAATTCGTGCCGCTACACGTTCTTTGTTGCATTAATATTATGCCACACTCGATTTAAATAAGCAAAAGTCAGATAAAATTCGTTACTGTTCACCGTTAGGGTTCATCGAATCTTAAAAAGAATAGGAAAGTGGCCAGAAAGCCTCCAGTTTTGGCGATCTCTTGCGACAGCTGGTATCGATGAGAATAGTTCTTTTTGGAGGTTTGGAATCTTGAACGATGTTTGTTCCAAGGTACTGCTTTCAAACGACCATGAAAAATTTTCAATCTTATGATAATGGTGATTGATATAGAAATCAATCAATCGTTCATCAAGTTGATTGTTATGAAAATTTTCAAAGTAATGAAACAAAATACCCGGAACAAACATCGCTCAAGAACCGCATTCCGGCCATATGACCTGAATTACAATGTACTTGCCGATTGTGTATGATGGTTTTAGGAAGATACGAAAGAGGTTGCGAGCATGTGTAGAATTCTTGATGAAGTGAAAGAAGAAAACGCCAGAGATATTACCTGTCGCATGTTAGCCAAAAACTATCCTGTACAGGAGATTGCTGAAGTCACAGCCATTCCTCTTGAAGAAGTAGAGGAATTGAGAGCTCAAATGAGCAAATAACCGTGCAAGTTATGAGAATCTGAGATTCCATTTATAGTCGGAAAACGTACCTGGTGGATGGCAGACAATAGGCAAAGAAGATTGGCTGTTGTTAACCATTCGATCTTTGACCTAAAGGGAATCTGTCGGATCTAACAATTCAATTTTTCAATCTCAAGTCAGCTTTCGGGCTGGCTTTTTTTGCGCAGGAGAATCAGGAATGGTTTGAGTGCACGAAAAAAGCCGCCCCGAAGGACGGCTGAAAACAAGGGCATGTCGAGACTGTAGATATCAAAAGTCAGGATTTCAGAAGTTCGAAATCTTCAAAATACCGAGTACAGAGTGCAGATTTGATTTGCTTCCGGTTGCAGAAGGGTTCAAATCTTCACGTTCTTGAACTTTAACCTTCTCAGATTTTCGTACTCGCAGATTTTATCTTCAGACCTTGCAAAAGCCTGGTTTAGAGAATGACAGCTGCCCCATCGGCTGCCAGACGTGGAATTTCAAAGGTAGACAGATGAACGCCGAGCGTTTCTTTTAACACGTCTTCCACGGTTTTTACTGGAACGATTTGTAAAGCCTCTTTGACTTCTTCAGAGACTTCGTCCAGGTCGCGCTGGTTGTCCCATGGGATGAGCACTTTGGTAATGCCTGCGCGCATAGCGCCAAAGAGTTTTTCTTTCAGACCACCAATTGGCAGAACGTCGCCACAAAGGGAAAGTTCACCGGTCATGGCAATGTGAGAGTCAACGGGTTTGCGTAAGGCCAGTGAGGCCAGCGCAGTCAGGATGGTAATTCCAGCACTTGGACCATCTTTTGGTGTTGCGCCCGCTGGAAAGTGGATGTGGATATCCTGCTTGCCAAATTCCATTGTGTCTAATGGCAGACGGGATTTGAGGACAGAGTAGGAGATACGCGCAGATTCTTTCATGACATCCCCAAGCTGACCAGTCAGAATCATCTGACCAGATCCAGGCATGGATGCTGCTTCAATGAAGAGCACTTCGCCGCCTACGGCAGTCCAGGCAAGACCGGTTACCACACCACATGGGTTCGAGTCTTTGACTTTTTCATGGTGGACGGTGATCGGACCAAGAATTGCGGCCAGATCTTCAGATTTCACCACAACTGGATTTCCAGTTTCGATCAGATCTACAGCTTTGGCACGGGCGACTTTGGCGAGCTGCTTTTTCAGTCCGCGGCAGCCGGCTTCCATGGTGTAGGAGTTGATCAGGGTTTCGATTGCTTCATCTTCGATCGTCAGATCATGCGGATTCATTCCGTGTTCACTTAAGACTTCTGGTAAGAGGTGATCTTTGGCAATTTCGAATTTTTCAGATGGAGTGTAGCTGGACAGCTGAATGATTTCCATTCGATCCAGCAGTGGTCCTGGAATGGTATCCAGGGAGTTGGCGGTTGCGATGAACATGACATCAGACAGATCATAGGGAAGATCCAGATAGTGGTCTGTGAAGGTGTCGTTTTGTTCCGGGTCAAGAACTTCAAGCATGGCGGCCGATGGATCGCCAGAGAATCCGCCAGCCATCATCTTATCGATTTCATCGAGAACCATAACCGGGTTGGTGGCACCAGCCTGCTTCATGGCTTTTAAGATACGGCCGCTCATCGAGCCGACATACGTGCGGCGATGGCCGCGGATTTCGGATTCATCACGGATACCCCCTAAAGAAAGGCGGGTATATGGACGATGGAGAGCTGCGGCAATGGATTTACCCAGCGAAGTTTTACCGGTTCCAGGAGGGCCGACCAGCAGGATGGCACTTCCTTTCATGGACTTGCGCAGTTTCATGACCGCAAGATGCTGGAGAATACGGTCTTTGACCTTGTCCATGCCGGAGTGGCGGGCATCAAGAAGCGCTCTGGCTTCTTTGAGGTCCGGCGTGAATGGTTCTTCTTTTTTCCAGGGCAGGCTCAGCGCAAATTCAAGATAGTTGCGCAGAACTTCTGCTTCCTGAGACTGTCCATTCATGCTTTCCAGACGTTTTGCTTCTTCTAAAAGAGCTTTGGAGTTTTCTTTATTCATGCCGGCAGCCTGAATCCGGCTGGCATAGCTTTTTTTTGGCTCATCCGGATTGCCGCCTTCTTCGTTGAGCTCGCTTTGCAAAGCTTCGAGCTGACGCTGCAGTGCCTGGCGACGATAGAATTCACTGGCCTCTTTAGAAAGTTTTTCGTTGACTTCCAGGTTGAGGGAAATGGATTCTTTCTGCCGCAGCAGGTAGTCGATAAAGCGAGTAACCCGCTGACGCTGGCTGGACATCGCCAGCAGTTCGTACTGCTCCTGGTTGGAGATTGACATGTACTGGCATAAGAAGGAGATCATCTGGTTGATCGAGGTATATTCTTTCGCCCGTCTGGCAATATGGCGGCCGCCCTGAATGGACTTGGCCATATCATCAACGAGACGTTTGATGTAGTCGAGCATATCCTGTTCGGACTGTTCAGATAAATCCTGTTCTTCTGGAGCAAGCTGCCAGGTGCAGGATTTACCATCTTCTGAGATGGAGACGATCCGGATTCTTTCTAAAGACCGAGCCGTCACGACGGTCGCGTTGTTGCCGTCGCTGTGCATATTCGTTGCGACGCACATTAACCCATAGGCGTTGAGATCTGATGCACCTGCCTGTGCATGCGAATCCTCACCGCTGAAGGCCGCAAAATTCTCTTCGAAGAGATTTTCGGCCTGTTCCTGTCGAAGGTTTTTCAGCCGGAGGATTGTCTGTGGCAGCAATAATGTTCCCGTTACACGAATGAACGGGGAAGTTTTTAATACTTGTTCCATGGTAATCCTCTCTTTCTAGTGTTATGGATGATATTATAGGTGTCGGTTAGAAAAAAGTAAATACTTATAAAAAACTTACTTAGAACTTTTTTCTGATCTATGTGGTAAAATGCTTCTCATAAGGAGTAAACTTGATTTATGAAAAAGCTCATCGTTTATCAGGATGATTCCTGTCCCATGAAACATGCATGCAAAGCCCTCGAGGGAAAGTGGAAGATTCCTGTGATCTATGTATTATGCGTAAATGGTACGCTTCGCTACAACGAACTCAAGCAGGCACTGGGGATTACCAATGTCATGTTATCCAATACTCTCAAAGACCTGGAGCAGGAGGGGCTGATTGTTCGGATCTCCTATAATGAAATCCCGCCACGTGTGGATTACTCCCTGTCAAAAAGTGCCCAGGGACTGATTCCGATCATGAATGCCTTCGCCCGCTGGGGTGAAACCCGGATGACAGATCTGGATACCGTATCCAGTCTGTTCGGGCAGGAAATTCTGGATAACCAGAAGTAATTCATTTCATATCGGAAAAGGGTATGTTTTTAAACAGATAAAGACAGAAGAGATCAAAGATACGCCCAAGAGACCGGAATTGCTCCGGCCTTTTTTGTTGGTTAAGTTCACCTAAAACAGACACTTTGCGGCGGATGCCGTTTTGCCCAGGCAAAGAGCGGGGATCAGGCTCAGGTCGGGAGGCCTTGCGGTTTTATCCATAGATTGAAACAGCCGATTATGAATGGCTATGGACGATGGATCTTATATCTGAAAACAGGATCGAGCAAAGAAAGCAGACACTATGGCCGATCAGGAAAGCAGATAAAAGGCAAAATCAGAAAGCAGTCATACGAAGGAAAGCAAAATACGATATGAAACAATCAGACGAAAAGGACGAGAGGATCAAAAAGAGGAAGAAAGACATCTGCCATCAGAAAAAAGGGATGAACAGAATCTCTGATAGGAAAAGATACAGGCAGACGCCCTTGGGGACTGTAGATCAGAACGAGTGTCTGATCAAAAAGTTGAGGTAATTTTGCGAATACCAGTCATCGTTCTTGGTCAACTTCATTATATCCGAAAAGTAAAATAAACTCTAAGATAAGAAAATTATCGAAAAAGAGACAAAACAGACAGATTTATTCGTGAATGAAGCGTCCAGCTGGCAAAAATGGAAAAGTGCAGCTCGTCAAGCTGGAATGAAAATTAAATCTCAAACAGCTGATTTTGTGCTCTTTTCTATAGGAAGTGAGTTGGTAAAGTGATGATAATGGCCATTTTATAATCACTGATTCAGGACGAAAGAAAAGAAAAAAGAGAGAATATTCAAATTTGAATTGAATTCTTGCAAAAATCCCCCTCAAACTATCCGATTCGTACGAGTTTCTGCTCTTCTTTTTTCTGTAACCCCTGCACCCATTATTCCTAAAAAAGCGCAAAAAACCCCTATCAAACAAATTTGATAT
>CAJTVE010000052.1 GCA_910579655.1 uncultured Allobaculum sp.
GCTTCTTTCAAAGTACTGTTGCCAGTTGACCCCTTGCCTCAGGCTAATGGTTAGCGGTTGCGATGATACGCTCCCATAGTGGACTTTCACCACCTAGATGTGTGCCATGCCGGGCACACTGAAAAAACCGCCCAGGAGATGCTGAGCGGCGTTAGAACCATCAGAAACTGGCTTGGATCAACTAGGTTCAAAAAAATCTTCAATGTTATTTTGACCGATCGTGGATCTGAATTTACTAAAGCAGACGAAATTGAAAGACTGGGCATTAAAATCTTCTACTGTGATCCAATGCACTCGTCTCAAAAAGCCGAAGTTGAGAAAAACCATACTCTGCTGCGATATATTTGTCCTAAAGAGACTGATTTACGTCAATTAGGACTCTTATCACAGCAGGATTTGAATCTGATTTTCTCGCATATTAACTCATATCGGAGAATTCATAAATTCAATAAAACCCCGATTGAAAACATCGTCTTCATTCTCAACGATGAATCCCTTCCAAAAGATCTTTGTATTGAGAGAGTAGACAATGACGAAGTTCTGCTTCGGCCATCATTAATCAAAAAACAGACCAAAAATTAGAAGTTTGACCCGCTAAAACCTGAAACCAGATATACTGAGGGTGAGCAAACTGATGAAGAGCAGTTGGAATTAATTCCTTCAAAAGGAAAATTTTTACCCACAACTGCTCTTTTTGTCGTGTTTTCCTAATGTTACTTAGGCCTCTCTATTGTATCAAATTGGAATTTATCTATGGCTTTTCGGACGTTTTATTTTATAAATTAGCTCTTACTTCTTCGTTTTTGAAGGAGTAAGTTCCAATCGAAAAAATCGGCTTTAAGGGTTGGAATTTACTATTTCAATTTACGTTAGCGGGTGTACTCCCCTAAAGACTGGGCTTTGTTTTTACTGTAGTACAGTTTGCCTTCTACGCCGCCTATGCCATGGATCCTCAAAGGGCAGTCCCCCATATTTTTTTGTCATCGCTGCCTAATTTATCATAGCCATAGTCAGCTAACCATTGATTGAAATAGGTTCCCCACTTATGGCCCGCTTACTGCAATGTTTCCATAGCCTGGATTTTATGAAAAAGCATATGTGGAATTAGCTGCAAGGAGCTCATCCGTGTTGATCAGTTCATTGATCACCTTCGTATCCGTCTCATTGACGATAGCAGCTGATGCTAATTTTAAAATTGATATAGTCATCCTCCATTTTTCTATAGTATAGGAGCGCCGATAGTATAGGAGCGCCGATTTTGCAAGATTGGCCAGAATGGATAAAGCGATGAGGTGCAGATTGGATCCAGAGACCTTCTCCTATCAAGAAATCTGTTCCGTACAAATGACCTGCTCTTTTCAAAAGTAACTTGTTCAAGAGCTATTCCAAAAAAATTTTCAAAAAATAGAAGCAGCCCCAAAAATCCGCGTATATACAAGTACCAAGATTAAGGTACTCTGCTGCTCAATTGAACTTTGTCAATTGAAAACCGAGTATTTGCTTGGCCATTAAGAATATAGAGGGGAAAATAACATCCATGAATCCTTTAATCAAAAATTTGGATTTCGACTTTGAAGCAGCCAAACAACAGCTGACTCATATTGCGAAAAGCGTTCTTGAATCCAGAGAGCCGCTTGAAGAACGTGTTGAAGATCTGAAGAAAACATATAATCAGACCATTCAGGAGACAATCGCCAGAATAAATGTCAGCGATTTCCAGGCCATTCCAGGCTTTAAAGATACCGTCAGATCCCATATGCTTACAAACCATACAATCAATAGTCATTCGGTTGCGGAAGACAAAGCCGTATTGGCTTATTGGAAACAACTGGCCATTGAAGAACAACTATCTATTCTCAAGTGTTTAAAGCATAAACGAGCTCAGAAGATCGTTCGCGCTTGTGCATTGGCAGATACAGACTGCCAGCGCAAGCTAAAAGAACTTTCTCATCAAGATTCTTGTGACATCATCACTGCGATGCTGGACAATGAGCTGTTCGATCAACTTTTAACAAATTGTATCGATGATCTTGCCTGCAATCAAAGACTCGAGATGTATCGAAATGTTGTCCGAACAAAAAACATTCCTGAATATGTCAAACGGGTCGAAAATTATGATGCCTGGCTGACAAACTCACATTATCGTCGCCATTTAAAAAATGATGAAGACTTGTTGGATATGTCACCTGCGAACGCTGCCGATATCCTCTACTCTATTCGCCATGTATTTGAATTAGACGAAGAATGTGGGGGAACGATGCCAATTTATCTTGATGCTTTAGAGTTCTGGGCCCAGCTGATGTTGGATGCCGCTGTTGAAGCAGGTCTCAAAGGCACAGAACAAGAGTTCTTTTTAGAGCAGGCTGACGAAGAGCTCCGTTTTGCTGATCTCTATTCTGACCACGATTGGTTATATTCCCATCCTGAGTACAGCGATCAGGACATTTTAGCCGATCTACAATGCAATCCTCACTATAAAGAGGTCTGGCAGCGCTGGAATACGCTTAAACAAACGCTGGTTTCTAAACTGACCAGCCTGCCTGCTTTGCCGAATCGGTATCCAAAAGCTAGATCTATGGATCGCCGAGTGATGATTCATGTAGGTCTGACAAATTCTGGCAAAACCTATCAAGCCATTCTGGCTTTAAAAAATGCAAAAACCGGTATTTATTGTGCACCGTTACGTCTGTTAGCCGCCCAGACTTATACCGATCTTCAAGAAAGCGGCCTTCATACTTCGCTCATCACTGGTGAAGAACAAAATATCGATAATCAGGCCACTCATGTCGCTTCGACCGTTGAAACGTCCGATCTCAATCATGTTTACGACGTAGCGGTGATTGATGAATGTCAGATGATTTTTGACTTAGACCGCGGTGGTTTTTGGACAGAAGCCATTCTTGGTCTGCAGGCTCACGAGCTTCATTTATGCACGGCACCCGAAGGATTACAAACACTGGTTTCCTTGATCGAAAGTTGCGGGGACAGTTATGAAATCATTAGACACGAGCGAATGACACCTCTCATGCAACAGCCATCACCAGATCTCAGCCACCCACAACCAGGCGACGCTTATATCGTCTTTTCTAAAACAGCGGTATTTGCGGTGGCTGCCGAGCTGGAAGAAAAAGGAATGGTCTGCGCTAAGCTGTTTGGATCTCTGCCATATGAGACCAAGCAGCTGGAAGCCAAACGCTTTGCCTCTGGTCGGGCACCGGTACTGGTCGCTACCGATTGTATTGGAATGGGTATGAATCTTCCCATTTCGCGAATCATCTTTTTAGAAGATGAAAAATATGATGGCCATAGCCGCCGCACTCTTTACCCAAGTGAAATTGCGCAAGTTGCAGGCCGGGCCGGCCGGTATGGAATTTATGAGAATGGTATTTTTTGCCTGCCCCATCAAAGCAAAGGTCAGAAAAAGAAGCTGCGCGAATATTTAGAACGCAAATCAGACAATTCGCAATCGCCCGTTGTTGGGCCTCCTCGTTTTTTATACACAATGCCAGGGCGTTTATCGGAAAAACTGGAAATTTGGAAAACGGAGAGTAAAGTCGATTCCGCATTCGTCCAGCAAAACGTATCCGCAGATATTCTGAAAGCCAGAGAGGCCGAAAAATGTCTCAGCAATGAAAATCTCGCGGCTGTTTTTAGTACGATGACATTTAATTTTGAAAATACTACCCTTCATGAATATTGGATTGCGTTGATGAAAGCCGGTATTGGCAAAGATATCCAAAAGATGCGGCCGGATCATTATCGCGGCTACGAAAATACTCTGAATCATCATGATATTGACAGTCTGACCACTCTGTTTGCGTTATGGGACCTTTATTATCAATATGCCCGTATGTCAGAATCCACTTTCGAACAAGAATACGCTCAACAAAAGCGGCATAAAATCGCTCATACGATCGCAAGCCTTCTTCTTCAACCGTCTAAGGGCAGAACTTGTAAATACTGTGGCAAGAAGCTGTCCTGGAATTATCCCTATAGTATGTGTCAAAAATGCCATGACGAGATTTACGGGCCATCTCCTGACGACGATGACTTTGATTTTGACGATGAGCCCAGCTGGTGGTAGATGTCGCAAGAAGACAGAAATCAATCAACATCGATCTCATAAACTTATCGTTCTGTTTATCTTAGGGATCTTGAGCGATGCTTGTCCTGATGATGCGGAATTGTCATTTAAAAATCCCGGCGTTTCTGTCTTGCCGGGATTTTGTACTGATTTAGGATTGTCAGAAAATTCTGAAAACTCTATTTCTGGTTTCTGACTTTGAGTTCTTCAAGGATTTTGAGGGATGAACTGGTTCCGATGCGGGTTGCTCCAGCATCAATCATCGCAAGGCAGGTATCCAGATCCCGGATGCCGCCGGCGGCTTTGACCTGAACGTTCGGGCCGCAGTTTTCTTTCATCAGGCGCACATCTTCCAGTACGGCCCCAGAAGGTCCAAAGCCGGTAGAAGTCTTGATAAAGTCCGGGCCAACTTTTGCGGCGATGCCGGCCAGCTGCTTGATTTCTTCTGGTTCCAGATAGCAGTTTTCGAAAATGACTTTGCACAGGACATGGTTCTCACGGCAGATCTTCACAATCCGGCGCATTTCTTCTTCCAGATAGTCCCAGTCATGCATTTTCGCTTTGCCGATATGGATGACATAGTCGATTTCATCTGCTCCATTTTCAATGGCTTTGGCCGTTTCAAAACATTTGGTGTCCAGATCACTTTGTCCTAACGGAAAAGAGATCGCAGCTCCAACATGGACTGGACTGTTGGCAAGCTGTTTTTTGCAGAAGGAAGTCCATTGGGAATTGATCGCCACCATGGCAGCGCCAATCTGATCTGCTTCCTTGCATAAACGAATCAGATCTTCATCCATTCCATAGGGCTTGAGGTAAGTGTGGTCAAAATATGCGGCCAGTGTTTTTGCATCAAGTGTGTTTGGCATACAGGCTCCTTTTTGTCATGCATCTTTTGGATGCCTGGCTTCGATGTATCGTTATCTTCTATTATGGCAGACGGGAATCAAAAAGATCAGTTCAATTTCCTGCATGATGTTGTGCAAAAAGCCGATCTGTTTTCAGGTGAATTGGTTTTCATTCAAAAAGACCTGAACATTCAATGGAACATTCAGGTCGATTTGGATTTGATTCACTCGTGCGGCTGCAAAGAGGATTCAGAGAAAATCATAGATGGATCGTCGTAGAGAAAGTCCACAACTTCAGCGGTTGTCATTTCACGCAGATGATCAGGATCCGGCAGGGCTTCTTCACTGAAGCGAAACTGGTCATAGTCAAGAAACGAAGAATCGGCCAGTGGATCCCAGCCATTATTCTGGTACAGCAGGGCTGTTTCATAGGCAATCCCTTCTGTTCCAGACATGCGTACCCCAGGAGGAGAACTATGCACCATTAAAACGCTGCCATCTTCAAACTGGCCTAACGCAATGTAGACATGGCCTTCTTCGCTCATGATATCGCCAGGCAGAATTTCACTGACCTCTTTGGCCTCCCGCCGCTGGCCAAGATTGAGTCCGCTTAAAAATTCGTCGGACTGATCAGATTTGACCACGTAATCCCGTTTGTCATCGAGCGTATTATAGAGCACCCAGCCTAAATAGCCGGAGCAGTCCAGGCCATTGTGGATTTCGTAGGCGTGATCTTCTGCAATATACCCATCGAGGTTTTCTTCATAGAACGTTTTCCAGCCTGGTGCCATTCCCAGCGTATTGGCCTCCATACCGCCGGCGGTGTCTTCTTCATTCCAGCCGCCACCCCACACATAGAGCACCTGATCTTTTGGCCGCAAAGCCGTGCGTAAAAAATCTGTCAAGGTCGGTTTTTGTTCTTCTGGTTTCTGGCTTGTATATTCAGACTGACTGGAAGCCTGTGAAGAAGTTGAGAGTGAGGATTCCTTATTCGAGGAATCAGAGAGCGTTGAAATGGTCATGGAATTTACCTCGCAGCCTGCAAGGGAAACACTCAGGGGCATCAGAAGAGCCAGATAAGTGAGTCGACGACAGGTCTGCAGGCGATGAGAAATTCTTGTTTGTATCTGATTCAAAATGTTGTGCATGTCTTCTCACTTCCTTTCTGATCGCAAAAACCTCCGCCCAAAAGAGCGAAGGCTTCAATAGGATGTAATCTTTGAATGTTTTTATAGATTGCTTTCGAAAACTCAGACCGCCAGGCTCTGAATTTGAGAACTGTCCTGGGCAGAGTCAGAAGTCTGCGATTGGCTCGAAGAGCTTTCCGGTTCGGCAACTGGAGCCTGCGTTTCAGGAACAACCTCTGGCTGAACCGTTTCAGAACTCTGGGCCGAACTTTCGTCGCCGCCAAGCTCTTTCTGAATGGCTTCGGACATTTTCTTCTTCTGCTCTTCAGTCATTTCCGGCAGTTTCTGGCCATCTGGACCATCACGGTCTTCAATGACATCAGGCGGTGTCGACATCTGGGCATTGAGTTCGAGATAAGGAGTCATGTCGTAAGCAGAATAGACTCCACTGTAGTAGCGGTTGGTGAAATAGGATAACACCATGGCGCCGACTTCTCCTAAAATATCCAGGCCATCTTTTTTTGAGGCACAGGAGTAAATCGATAAGGTGAAAGGCGGAGTTCCATTATAAATGCCGACCGCATTGCGGACTTCATTGATATTTCCAATTTTCTGAATATACGTGCCTGGTACATCCCGGTTGAGGAACGTGTTATAGGCGGTGTACTGCAGCCAGTATTTCAGATCGTTAAACGTTCCTGGTGTTTCATAGATATACTTTAACAGCCGCATCATGTAGTCAGCGTTAATCAGGTTTTCGGATTCAATATAGAAATCTGAGGTCTGTGGAACACTGGCATATTTGGCGACAATTTCTTTGAAGGCTGTATAGCCGCCAATGTTGGAATATAACATATGGCCGGCGATGTTATCCGAATATAACAGGGCAGCTTCCAGAAGTTCATCAATCTGAATTTTGTCACCGACTTTGTATTTCCGGTGAATTGGCTGATTGAGGTTTTCATCATCCTCTTCTTCCCGCATTTCTTCGGTATAGACGAGGGTATCGCTCGGGTTAATACGACCGGCCGCAATCTCTTCATAGTAGTAAACACAAAGAGGGAGTTTATAGGTCGATGCTGCCGTAAAGTTCTGGCGGGCGTTGTTGGATTCAACCGTTTCACCGGTCACCAGATCTTGAATTGCCCAGGAGACTTTGGTCGGATCAATGCCTTTATTGGTCAGGTAGTCATTGATCTGAACTTTCAGATCCGCCAGAGAGTTATCTTCAAACATCGCTTCCATGGTCGTTTTTGCGGCAGCCAGTCTGACTAAAGCCGGACTTGGATCAGCCGCAACGCTTGCGGTAATCTGGGTGGTATTCGAAATCGAACCGGATGTACTGGAGGAGGTGGAGGAAGAATCAGCAATGGTTTCACTGACCTTCTCTTTATTTCCGGAGCGGAACATGTTCACAACTCCGTACACGGAAAAACAGGCCGTGCAGACAATTGCCAGCGCGACAACAATTACAATCCCCAGTCGGACAGGGTCGTATCTAAGTCTTCTTTTTTTCTTCTTGCGCTTTTTGCGCATGTTCTTCGTATCAGCCATACCATGTATATTATAAGATGTAAAATAAGAGTCAATCCCGCCAGCCAGATCCAAACCAAAAAACTGACCAAAATACGAGGGAACAAACAAACTGTACAGCCTTTTCAAAAAAGAAAAGCAATTTTCATCTTTTAAGGCATCAATTTGCATTCTTTGTTTACTCTTGTCTGCCTTTTGCTTTCATCCCAGCTCCCTTTATCATCTTTTTATTCAAAAATTACAATCTGTATAAGACTGTTCGAGAGTGGAACCTGTCCGTTTTCTTTTTTCAGCACCCTCCAGTATTTTTCCCTTTCTACCCTTCTGCTTTTCTGACTTCTGGCCAGCTGGCTTAGAAATGATATTAAACAGTTAATAGTTTGATGGCGATGGATTTAGAGTGGTCTTAAACTAAGGCTCATTTTTTACCAGTCAAGATTAAAAGGGCCGTTTATCGAAAGCATCCAACGCGCGGTCTTCAAAATTCAGATTCTCGTCTGGACGGCATGAAAGAGACAATCAACCACCCATTCTTCTTCTGGCGCAAAAACAGGAGCCATCGAATCCTGTGCTTTTTGAGCAATCTCAACGACACCTTCAATGATTTTGCAGGCGAGCTTTACCGCATTGTTGAGATCATCGATGGAACAGAAGGAGCAGCAGCTGTGGGCATATCTTGTTGGGATACCGATGACAATCGTTGGAATATTATGGGTATGCAAAATGCCGCCGTTGGTTCCCCCGCCTTTGCGGACCGCAATCTGGAGCGGCAGATCGTTTTTACGGGCAATCAGGCGGGCAAAATCGAGCCATTTAGGATGCGTAATCATCGATTTATCAAACGCGCGGATCATCGGACCTTTTTTCAGCGCACTGGTCGGAAAAGGTTCGCCAAAGGTATCGTCCGCCGGACAGCCTTCAAAACAAATCGCCAGTTTTCCTTCCAAAGCTTCCACAGCAGCCATCATGCCGCGTTCGCCTACTTCTTCCTGGGCAGTAAAGAGGGCTTCAACATGGGACAGTTCTTGATCCTTCAGCCCTTCGAGCGTCATCATGGCAGCCGCGCAGCCGATCCGGTCATCAAAAGCCTTTCCACAAAATGTATTGAACTGCCAATCAAACGTACATTCGGTGTGTGGCACGACAAAACAGCCTGGCTCTACTCCGGCTTCAAGCACCTGATCCCGGCTGCCTGCTCCAATATCGATATGCAGGCTGGAGAAGTCGGGCTGTTTTTTATTTTGGCCATTTTGAAAATGGGGTGGAATACTGGTGACAACACCCCGAATAAAATCGCCATTCACGGTGCGAATGGTCACGGCCTGTCCAGCCGCATTGACCGGATCCCAGCCCCCTAAAGGCAAAAAGGAAAGTGTTCCATCGGCCAGAACATTCTGGACCATGAAACCCACTTCATCCATATGGGCATCCAGAATGATCCACGGCCGGCTCTTTTCGGCCTTTTCGACATACAGATTTCCGATGCTGTCCCTGGAAAAGCTGTATCTTGGCTTGATGTGAGTCTGCAGGCGGGTACAGATCTCGTCTCGAACTTCATCTTCCAGCCCGGATGGGCCAAAAGCGCTGCTTAATGCCTGGACCAGTTCAATCGTTTTCTTCTTTTCGACCTGGGCTTCCGTCTGGTTGTTCAGGGGGTTGCTCAGGCCCTTTGGTTTCTGTTTTTTTCTCTCTGCCATAAATGAATTCCTTCCTATGCACTCTCTATCCAGTCACTCTCTTTTATAATGCAAAGTAGTCAGGCTGTTGATTGCCGGGATAAATTTTCACGATTCTTTGATTCAATCTTCAATCCGGTTTTTCTGGGATCTCTGGATCCGGCACTTGTCCTGAACGGGATCATAAATCTGTTTATCGTTTTTCGATTCCTTTCAGAACCAGACGCAGCCTCTCAATTTTTGAACCAGACGTGAGAATTCATTCACGATTTCCACGTTTGATTCGTTATAGAATAAGAATCGATATTTTTACTGTACAACCTGCCTCTGATTTTTGTCTGCTCCCTCATGTTTTTTTCCATTGATCCGTCTATCGGTGCGAAAGGAGTGTCTATGTCGAAATATATTGAGATCGCCCGTGAACTATCTGAACGAATTACCCATAAAACATATCCACCTAACTCCTATCTGCCCAGTGAAAACGAGTTGTGTAAAGAGTTTGATGCCAGCCGGGATACAGTGCGCAAGGCACTCAACCTGCTTGCCGATCGAAAAAGTATTCTCAAAGAAAAAGGGAAAGGCTCAAAAGTTCTCCCTGTTGATATTGTGACCTTTCCAGCTTCTGGTCTGATTTCCTTTAAGGAACTGGCGATGCGGTCCCCACAGACAATTGAGACGGATGTCATCCGCTTTGGACTGACTGACGATCCCTATATTCTTGAAAAGCTGGCCATGCCTGAAGGATCTAAAGCCCTGGAAATCTATCGCATCCGCTCTTATGATGGCGAACGGATTATTGAAGACCGGGATTATCTCAATCCCGAAGTGATTCCCGGAATGACTCCGGAAATTGCGCAGGATTCCTTATATCAATATATCGAACAGGTTCTGGGCAAGCCGATTGGCTTTGCGCGCAAGGAAATTACCGTCGAACCTGCCTCTGAATTTGATCAGGAGCATCTGGATCTCAAAGGTGGCAATTTGCTTGTGATCGTCCGCTCCCTGACTTACCTGGAAGATGCGACACTCTTTGAGTACACCGAATCGCGCCATCGCACCGATAAATTCAAATTCCTTGATTTCTCTCGCCGGGAACGTTTATAGCGTTTCCGGTTTTTCGTTTTCGGATCCCGGCTGTTTCAAGCCTGTAGTGTAAGCAGCCCTGGATGGTGCCCGGCTGCTTTTCAGGCTGCCTTCTTTTGAACTCGCTTTTTCAGCTGTCCATACACCAACAAGACACCAACAAGATCTCGGCTCGTTTTTGGAATGCCGGCATGTTGTTTTTGTTGAACCTGGGTTTTGCCGTGGGTGTTTTCTAAAGAGGATCGCCTTTATCCATCCAGATTTATCATCCGATCAGGAGTTTATTTCATCTTTTTATAATTATCCAAAACGTTCACACAAAATAATTCGCAATTTTTCCATATTTTTGTTGACAGAACATGTACGTACAAGTTATAGTAAGAGCGTCGAAAGACATGTACGTACAAGTTAGAGAAATTCGTAGAAATTCGTTTAGTAGAGAGCGTTTCCATACGGAAACCAAGGAGAAAAACATGGCTGATTATCAAAAGGAAGCGAAAGAGCTTCTGAAACTGGTCGGCGGCAAAGAGAACATCGTCTCCGTCGCCCACTGTGTCACCCGCATGCGCTTTGTTCTGGCTGAACCGGACAAAGCAGACGTAGCGGCAATCGAAAAACTGCCCACCGCAAAAGGGACTTTTACTCAGGCTGGTCAGTTCCAGGTCATCATCGGTAATGATGTAACCAACTATTACGATGACTTCATCAAAGTCTCCGGTCTGGAAGGAGCATCCAAAGATGCAGTAAAACAGGC
This sequence comes from uncultured Allobaculum sp., assembly GCA_910579655.1. GTDB lineage: Bacteria > Bacillota_I > Bacilli_A > Erysipelotrichales > Erysipelotrichaceae > Allobaculum. The sequence goes on from CAJTVE010000052.1 coordinate 11,106, forward strand.
TGCCAAAACCAATCAGAACTGGCTGCAGCGCCTGATTGGCAACCTTGGTGAGATCTTCACGCCGATTATTCCGGCTCTGGTTGCCGGTGGTCTGATTCTGGGCTTCCGTAACTGCATTGACTCCCTGTATCTGTTTGAAAATGGCACCAAAACGTTATGCGATATTTCTCAGTTCTGGAGCGGCGTCGACAGTTTCTTATGGCTGATCGGTGAGGCGATCTTCCACTACTTACCTGTAGCCATCACCTGGTCTATTACCCGCAAAATGGGCACCAGTCAGATTCTGGGTATTATTCTGGGAATCACCCTGGTTTCCCCACAGTTATTAAACGCTTATGCGGTGGCTTCTACAGCTCCTGCTGATATTCCAGTCTGGGATTTTGGATTTGCGACAGTGCGCATGATCGGCTATCAGGCGCAGGTCATTCCGGCAATCATGGCGGGATTTGTTCTGGTTTATCTTGAACGCTTCTTCCAGAAGATCACGCCGGCAATCGTATCCATCATCGTTGTTCCCTTCTGCTCTTTGGTTTTAGCGGTTTTAATCGCTCATACCATCGTTGGTCCAATCGGATGGGTACTTGGCGACTGGATTTCCAAAGTTGTTTATGCTGGACTGATGAATCCACTGGGCTGGCTGTTTGCGGGTGTATTTGGCCTGCTTTATGCTCCACTTGTCATCACTGGTCTGCACCACATGTCCAATGCGATTGACTCGCAGCTGATTTCGACTTATGGCGGCACGATCCTCTGGCCAATGATCGCCTTAAGCAACATTGCTCAGGGTTCTGCTGTTCTTGGCTTCTCCTTATTAACCCGTAAAAATGAACGTCTCCAGCAGGTTGCTTTGCCAGCAGCAATCTCCTGCTACTTAGGCGTAACTGAACCTGCATTATTTGGTATTAACTTAAAATATGGCTTCCCAATCGTGTGCGGCATGATTGGCAGCTCCATTGCTGCAATGTTCTCTGTTGCCTTTGGCATCAGCGCTATCTCGATTGGTGTCGGCGGTCTGCCGGGGATCCTGTCCATCTTCCCACAGTACTGGGGCTTATTTGCCATCGCTATGGTGATTGCGATTGTGATTCCATTTACACTGACTTACGTATGGGGTAAATCCCACCTGTCTGCTGAAGTTCTGTATGGCGAAGCTGAACCTGAAAAACAGCTCACTCCAGAACAGGCTGCAAAAGATGTAATCTTAAATGCTCCAATGACTGGAACACTGCTTCCATTATCTGAAGTTGAAGACCAGGCATTTGCTTCTGGTGCCATGGGTCAGGGTTTTGCGATTGATCCAACCGACGGCCTTGTTCTTGCCCCCTGCGATGCTGAAGTCATGATGATTTTCCCAACAAAACATGCAATTGGCTTAAAGACAATCAAAGGCGAAGAAGTCCTGATTCACTTAGGTATGGACACGGTTGAGCTCAATGGTCAGGGATTTAACCTGCGTGTTCAACAGAGTGACCTGGTCAGCGCCGGTGATCCACTGGTTGAAATGGATCTCGATGCCATCCGCAAAGCGGGCAAGCCTGTTATATCCCCAGTTGTTGTAACAAGCGGCCAGAATGTAAAACTGCTCACTCAGGGGGCCATCAAAGCGACTGATGAGGCTGCAGTTATCCTGCCAACAGCCAACGACTAATCGCTTTATTCCGATTTTCCTGCTTTACCCTTTGCTTCTTACCTGTCAATATCCTTTCGTCTGCCCCTTTTGCCGCCTCTCTTTCTGTCATGGCAAAAGGGGCAGACTTGAAAATGCAAACCCGAAAAGGAAGCCAAAGGCCATCAGGCAAAACTGAGAAATAGAAAAAGAGAAACAAAATCTGAAATAGACAAAACTCTGAAGTGAACAAAACTCTGAGGTAACAAAATTCTGAAATGAGGAAAGGATGAATACATATGGATTGCTCTAAAGAAGTGGTTTATCAGATTTATCCGAAGTCGTACCAGGATACCACGGGCAATGGTCTTGGCGATCTTCGCGGCATTATTTCCCATCTTGATCATTTGAAAGATCTTGGCGTCACCATGATCTGGCTTAACCCCATCTTCCCATCTCCCCAAAAGGACAATGGCTACGATGTGGCTGACTATACCGCCATCAATCCAGACTATGGAACGATGGAAGACTTTGAAGAACTGATCGCCCAGGCCCGCAACCGCAAGATTGGCATCATGCTCGATATGGTATTCAACCACACCTCAACGGAACATGAGTGGTTCAAAAAAGCCCTGGCTGGCGATGAAAAATATAAAAACTACTACATCTGGAAAAAAGGCAAAGACGGCAAGCTGCCAACCAACTGGCCATCCAAATTTGGCGGTCCGTGCTGGCAGTATGTGGATCAGTTTGATGAATACTATCTTCACCTTTTCGACCCCACCCAGGCCGATCTGAACTGGGAAAATCCAGAAGTGCGCCAAGAACTGGTCAACGTCCTGAAATTCTGGATTGAAAAAGGCGTCAAAGGCTTCCGCTTTGATGTCGTCAACCTGATCGATAAAAATTCCTATCAGGAGGCACCAAAAGGATCGGAAGGCAAAGAATTTTATACCGACGGCCCAAAAGTCGGCCAGTATCTCCACCAGCTGTATGACGAAGCGTTAGGCCAGGCCAATGCCATGACGGTTGGTGAAATGTCGGCCACCTCTATCGATCGTTGTGCCGGTTATTCCCGCCCTGAAAGCGAAGAACTGTCCATGTGCTTTAACTTCCATCATCTGAAAATCGACTACAAAGACAAGCAGAAATGGACGCTGATGCCCTTTGATTTCCAGGAACTCAAAGATCTGATGTTCACATGGGATACCGAAATGGAAAAAGAAGGCGGCTGGAATGCGATTTTCTGGAACTGTCATGACCAGCCCCGGGCTCTTTCCCGCTTTGGCGATCCCGTCAACTATCCAAAAGAATCGGCCAAGATGTTAGCTAGTGTGCTCTTCACCCGCCGCGGTACTCCCTATCTGTTGTATGGCGATGAAATCGGCATGACCAACATCAACACCAAAGCCATCGCGGACTATGTCGATGTCGAAAGCCTCAATGCTGCCCAGATGTTAAAGGAAAAGGGCCTTTCGGATGCCGAGATTTTAGAAACGCTCCAGTCCAAGAGTCGCGACAACGGCCGCAGTCCAATGCAATGGACAAGCCAGGCCAATGGCGGCTTTACAACCGGCAAGCCATGGCTGATGGTCAACGACAATATCGATACCGTTAATGTAGAAGCGGTGAAGAAAGATCCAGATTCCATCTACGCCTACTATCAGAAACTCATCGATCTCAAAAAGAACAATCCTGTCCTCCAGAAGGGCTCAACCGTTCCTTTACTGGACGACGATGAAAATCTGTATGCCTTCAAGCGTGTCCTGGATGACAAGGAACTGCTTTGCATCCATAACTTCTATGGCAAAGAAGCGCCGCTGGCTTTAGATCTGCATGGCTATGATCGCATCCTGTCCAACTATCCGAATTTCAGCGAAGAGACAAAGACACTTCGTCCTTACGAATCCCTGATTCTGGAAAAAAGATAAAACGGATTCGCACAAAGTCAACACTGGACCAAGCCACAACCGGCAAGCCAAGTGTCTTCACTCTTATTCTTGCAATTCAGAAACACCATAGATCTGGATGGTGAACGGCGCCTGCTTCCGTTTCTCAAAATTCTTCTCATTCTTCCATCCTTCTGACAGAACAGATTGATCCCCTGTCTTTCAGATCCATGGAATCTGGGATGTTGTTTTGAGGCCTGGAAGTCCTGGTTCATCCCCAGATCTTTACCAACTTAACGTATTTTTCTCACTCTACAAAAATTCCCATCCGCCACAGCCAGGCAGATGGGAATTTTTCGTTGAAGATTCCAATTGTTTTTGTCCAAGTTTCCATTGGTGTCAACCAACGGTGTCGATAGAGACAAGGATGATAGAAATAAGGATAAAGTCATTCAGGCAGATTCAATTCAGTCTGAAGACTTCTGTCTGAGATAAGCATTGATACCCGCGCTCAAAGCGCCAAACAAAATTCCAGCGACCGCCCAGATAATCCAGGTGCGGCTCCATTGATTGGAAAGAAACGACCAGGCCAGATAAATGGCAGTCACTAACGTCCAGTACACACCCGCGAATGGTTCAATGACTTTATTGACTTTCTTGGCAGACGTTGTGTAATCGTCTTCCTGAAGCAGAATATCTGTCGCTTCTTTTAAAGTGGTAGCCCGCACGATAAAATTGACGCCCACCGCGACAAATCCCAGCAAAACGCACACTCCAATCAACAGGAAGGATCCATTGTTTTTCATAAACAGACTCGCAAAGATCGCAATGGGCGAAAGAATGCAAAGCACAATACCGGTCGCCATCTGTCTTTGGATTTGCGGCTCCCATTCGTCTTTGACCTTTTCGGTAAACATATACGCCTGCCCATCCAGCCGGAAGCTTTCCTTTTCCAGATATTCATAGGGCTGAACTAAAGGTTCATCCCGAATGATTTTATAGACACCGAAAGCAACCAGTCCCAACAGGAAGCAGAGTCCCAGACCAACAGCCATTTCTGAAGCCATGGCCATGCCAAGCCAGCCAAGCTCACGGATGGCGAACAAAAAGAGCAGAGGAATGACACTGGAAATCAGGACCGACACACTCAGAGCCATTCGAGGCGCCGTATATTCTTTGACTTCTAAAAATCGCTTTGCGCTCATCAGATCAACCACTTTGTTCGAGGGAATGTCCGGCATTTGAGGATTTTGGTCTGCCATCATGGTCTCTTTTCCAAAACCGTCTTCCTGATCCCCTTCATTGGATTCCAGATCTTCAAATGTAACAGGAGCCAGCTGTCGATCGCTTTTGAGCAGCGTATCCGTACTGACTTCAAACAGATCGGACAGAATCAGAATTTTATCCAGGTCTGGCATACTCTGTCCACTCTCCCATTTGGACACTGCCTGACGGGAGACACCAATCTGGGCAGCCAGTTCTTCCTGACTCCAGCCTCGGCGGCGGCGCAATATAGTCAGTTTTTCAGCAAATTTCATAAAGATATCCTTTCCGGATCCGCAATCCTGCAGACCCTGTCTGATAGAAAGCGACGGACCAGGAAGCAAACAGCCAGCAGGCCTTTCATTTTCCAGCTTTTTTACCCCTGCTCGATCCATCACTTGATCTTAAATTTTGATACGCAGCGTACTCAAGTCCTTGTTTCTTTGAAACCGACTTGATGAGCCCATGATAAAGGACATTCCCAATGCCCGCAACCAACTGCCAGCTTGAAATGTGACAACTATCGGTTGCAACTCCACAAAAAAACTGGCAACAGTTGTCTTCATTCAAAATCAACTTCCCTGTTTTCCCCTGCTTAAATTTCTGACTTTCCCCTGATCGTTCAGATATTTGGCCGAAATATGGCTTTCAAGCATTGTTTTTGGCTGAATTTTGAATGAATTCTATCTGGATCTCCCATTTCAATCGACTTCTTTTTCTCATTTCCGGCTTCTTTCAAATAAAATCCAGCCAATCATTCAGATGAATCCGTTCCCGAGCGCAAAGTCCAGAGCATAAATGGATGGAAGCAGACATCTTTTTTCGCTTTTTGGCCCGCATTCTCCTTGGATTTAGACAGTTTCATACCCGGCAGAATCCTCTTTGCGATCACACGGGATTCTTTTTATCCAGAATTCGAACAGGATCCTTTTGATCCAAAACTCGAATTGAGGGGATCTGGTAGAGGGCAGCGGCCAAAAGACTGCACAGAAGACCGCTGATCGCAATCAGAAAACCAGATCCCTGTCCCACTGAACAATGAAGCATTCTGGCAAGACAATCAGCCAGAAGGCCGCCCAATCCATACGCCAGAACATAACCAAGCTGAGAAATAAAGAGTACAACGCCCCAGATTCGCCCCTGCAGTCTGTCTTCAATGTGGGAGCGGATAAGAAAATCAAGCGCCGTATTGGCAAAAGGAAAACAGACAAAGAACAGAAAACTCATTACAGCCAAGAATCCGCCTGAACTGAGGCCAAACCCACACATGGCAAGGCCAGCCAGAAACACAGATCCACACAAAACAGCGATGTAATGAGAATGGAGGCCGCGAACCCCCAGATATAAACTTCCTGCCAGCATCCCCATTCCACTGACTGTTTCGACCCACGCCAGCGTGGAAGAAGAGGCCTGATCAAGAATAAACGGCTGGCAAAGCACCTGAACGATACCGATAAAGAAAGTCAGTCCCGCAAGCAGGCCAAGCAGATATGCGAGTCCCGGATTTTTTTGAAGCGGTTTTCTGATTTCTTTGAGATCCTTCAGAATACTCGTTCTCAAAGATGAATCTGAGGCAAAGTCTGCGCCAACACCCGAAGCAGCATCCCGGACATGATTTGAACCAACACTGGAATCCGCATCACAGGCAAGGTCTGAATCAACACCACAGACATGTTCTGAGCCAACATCGCAAGCCACATCACAAGCAGGCGCTGAACCAGCATCGAAATTCCGATCCATTCCTTTTTTCCCTTTTTTACGGATCATTCCTGCACAGAACACCGTCGGAAAAAAAGTCAGCGCGTCAAATCCCAATATAGTCTCAATTCCACCATGAACCAGCAGCCATCCGGCAATCATTGGGGAAATCAGATAACGCGCAGCCCCGGCCAGAGAAACCAGGCCACTGGCTCTGGCATATTCTTCTGGAGTAAGCAAATCCGTAATGGTTGCCCGGAAGGCGGGTTCCAGCAGTGCCGAAAACAATGCACTGACAAACAGGCCAAGACAGATCTGGATCAGGCTGGCCCCACCCTGTCGCAGGCAAAACCAGATATACACAATTCCCAGTGCCGAAAGGCCATCTCCAAGCATCATCAAAAGCCGTCGGTCATGACGATCGGCCAGCCATCCGGCAACCAAGGAACAAAACAAAGATGGAGCAAAGGCGGCCAGGGCAATCATTGCGGTTGCATTGGCACTGCCTGTCTTCTGGAAAATATAAACCGACAGACCAAAACTGGTCATACCGCTGCCAATGGAAGAAATCATCTCTCCTGTCCACAGCAGCAAAAATAGCCGCTGGTTCTGGCTGGTGATTTTCCTTTTGTTTTCTACGGCTTGTGGTTCTTGTTTTTGATCCTGTGATCGTTGCCTTTTCAGTTTCTGGCCAAAGCGTTTGGCGGTTTTGTCTGGTGCAAATTTCATACTGATCTCCTTTCCCCTGTCCGGATCTACAAATCCGGTCCATTTTCAGTATTTCCAAGGTATGCACTGCCGACATGGCGTGCCCTGCTCCCTTGATGGGCCTAGGATAAAGAGTCACAGAATAGCGTGCCACCAACTGTCAGCTTGAAATCTGACAACTTTCAGGCGCTCCATCTTCGCAAAACCGTCTTTTCTTCGAGAGCAAATCGCAATTTTCAGTTGCAACGGCAGAAAACATCCCGTTTTGACCGCTCTTTTCAAGACACTCCTGGAATACAGACTTTCAGGATTCCCAAATGGTCCATAACAAAAGCGGCATCGATTTTTTCGAGAATCGATGCCGCTTGTATTGAGATGGATGTTTAAGTTTCAGTGGAATGAGAAAAAAGATTTCCAGACTCTTGTTTAGCCGTGAACTTTCAGGCCATGGAGCATTTCCGCAAACTCTGGCGAGTCATGGTCCACAATATTGCTTTTGCCCAGATCCAGAGAAGCGATTTCCTTCATTTCTTCTGGAGTCAGTTCAAAATCCCAGATATTAAAGTTTTCGATGATTCTTTCTTTATGAACAGATTTTGGAATAACCACAACCCCGCGCTGGATGTTCCAGCGTAAGATGACCTGGCCTACACTCTTGTTATGGGACTGGGCGATCTTAGTCAGAACGGGATTGGTGAAGATTCCAAATTTGCCTTCCGCAAATGGTCCCCATGCTTCTGGCTGAACATGATATTTCTTCATCGTTTCCAGAGCTTGCGGCTGCTGAAAGAATGGATGGAGTTCGACCTGGTCAACAACTGGCTGAACATCAACCGTTAAACAAAAATCAGCTAAACGCGCTGGATAGAAGTTCGAAACACCGATTGCTTTCAGAATTCCGGCATGATAAGCCTCCTCCATTGCCCGCCAGGCGCCATAAATATCACCCATTGGCTGGTGAATCAAAAGCAGATCAATATAGTCAGTATCGAGTTTTTTCAGACTGGTCTGGATGGCCTTTTTTGCGCCTTCATAGCTGGCATCCTGCACCCACAGTTTGGTCGTTAAGAAGATGTCTTTACGATCAACACCACTTTTCTTGATTGCGCGGCCAACAGCTTCTTCATTCATGTAGGCAGCAGCCGTATCGATCAGGCGATAGCCTGCCTCTAAAGCATCGATCACGGCCTGTTCGCATTGTGCAGGATCTGGAACCTGGAAAACCCCAAAGCCTTCCATTGGCATTTTTACACCATTGTTTAATGTGACATATTCCATCGACTTATCCTCCTTGACTTGGACTTTGTCTCCTGATGTCGTCTATCTTTGACTGACTTAAGGATAAAACTCGACAAGAAGAAAAGATAATACCTATTCTTTAAGCACCTATAAGAATAGCTTATACTGAATCTATGATTGACCTTCGATTATGGGAAGTTCTGGTGGCTTTTGATCAGGAAGGCACCCTGCAAAAAGCCGCTGATTTTCTCCATATTTCTCAGCCCGCCATCTCCCAGTCTTTACGCCGGCTGGAAAGCGAACTTGGCGTCCCCTTATGCATTCGTGCCCACCGAAATCGTGTTGTTCTCAACGAAACAGGTCTGCAAGCCGCCAAAGAAGCCAGAGCGCTTCTCGAAAAGGCCCAGCAGCTGGAAGACCAGATTCGAACCCTGCAGACCATTCAGATCGGAACCTGTGCCCCGCTTCCCGAATGGCAGCTCGAAAAGACCATCCGCCACCAGTTTGGATCCAGAGCGCATTTTGTTTTAAAAGATGATCCTGAAGAATTGCTTGAAGATCTGAAAAGCGGCCAGGATTTTCTGGTCATTCTCGGAAACCCTGTCGACGATCCAGATTTGTATGGCCACTACCTGACCACAGAAACCCTGGATCTGGCCGTTCCCCAAAATCATCCGCTGGCTGCCAAAGAGAAAATTTTGTTGGAAGACCTCGCTGGTCAGAATCTGCTTCTTTACAAAAAAATCGGCTGCTGGAACCGCCTGGTCCAGGAAAAACTGCCCAACACGCATTTTCTTTCCATCGACAACCGGCCGACTTTTACAAGTGCTGCGATTCTGGGCGCTTTTCCTTACTTCATTTCCCAGTCCTTTGTGGATACCAACCCAACAGTGACGGTCCGTCCATTAGAAGGAATGCAGATGGATTTCTATCTGGTCTGCCTCAAAGACAACATTCAGGCCCGTCATCTGATTCAGAATATCTGCCAGAATAAGCAGGACAAAGAACTCTTTGACTTTTTCAGAGTTGACCAGCCATTTGAATCCTAGAGATTGAAAGATACATTCCTATCTCTAGTGATAGTCAAGATATGACGGTTACAGATAGGAATGAATAATTCATGGATTCTATTTTGGAATCTATCCAGAAAACGAATAAAAGGAGGTCCTCATTAAAACGAAAAAAATCCGTAGACTGGTCAGAAAGGAGAAGAGACGGGAATCCAGCTGGAACCGGAAGAAAAAACAGTATGATTTCAAAAACAAAAAGAGAATGCATCAAATCGCAGCATTCTGCCGTAAGCCAGAGGGTAAAGCCTTCCAGGATTTATCCGCACTTACGGTTCAACGGAAAGCATATTTTTTCGAAGGATACGATGGCTCCAATTTATTGCCGAAAGGCTTTTTAAAGTACAATAAGTTACAATTTGTACCATCGTAGACTAAGAAAGTACATGTTTTTCGAGCGATTCATATGAATGGAGACAAATTTTTGGGGCCAAGACATTTCGAGTGAGTTTTTCCGAATTGCTTAGGTTTACTTCTTTCCGTTGAATTTGATTCTTTCAAAATTCAGTCATCAAAATGGATTGTAGAAAAACTTCATTCCTGATCTCAATTCTTCGAAGTTGCCCATATACAAAGTTGGTAAACAATTCAAAATCAATTTACCACTTGCGCTTATGTCCTTTATCATTAAAGAAAAGTATTCCTGAAAGCCAGATCCGTCGCACTGATTTCATTGATCTGATCCCGGCTTCAGGTCACTTTCAGAAAGGAAATCTAACAATGAAAACTATGGAATTAGGAACAAGCAATCTCAATGTGCCACGCATTGCGGTTGGCTGCATGCGGCTTGACGAACTCAATGAAGACCAGCAGGTTGAATGGATCAACTGGTGCATCGACAATGGTCTCAACTTCTTCGATCATGCTGATATTTATGGGGGAGGATCCTGCGAGACCATGTTTGCGAAGGCATTTGCCAAAACTGGCCGTAATCGTGAAGATATTCTTCTTCAAAGCAAATGCGGAATTGTTCCGGGTGTCATGTATGACTTTGACAAAGACTACATTCTCAAAAGTGTGGACGGTATTCTCGAACGCCTCAATACCACCTACCTTGACGTCCTGCTTTTACATCGCCCAGACGCTCTGATGGATCCAAAAGAAGTTGCTGAAGCGTTTGACGAACTCTATGAATCCAAAAAAGTTCGTCACTTCGGTGTTTCCAACTTTAACCCGATGCAGATTGAACTCCTTCAGAAATACGTTCACCAGCCCTTACTTGTTGACCAGCTGCAGTTTTCCATCGTCAACAGCTGGATGATCAGCGAAGGCTTTGAAGTAAATATGCCTACCGATGGCGCCGTCATGCGCGATGGCTCTGTTCTGGAATACCTGCGTCTGCATGACATGAGTATTCAGACCTGGTCGCCTTTCCAGTATGGCGACTGGGAAGGCGTCTTTATTGGCAACCGCGAAAAATTTCCAGAACTCAATGACGTCCTGGATGAACTGGCCACCAAATACAATGTCACTCCAACCGCCATTGCCGCTGCCTGGATCTTCCGTTATCCGGCAAGCATTCAGCTGATTGCCGGTACGACCAAGATCAGCCGCATGAAAGAAATCATCGCCGGCATGAATCTCCATCTCGATCGCTCTGAATGGTATCGCCTGTATATGGCCGCCGGCCATCGCCTGCCCTAAGCACCGACCGCTTTTTTCTGTTCAGATAAAAAAATCCCTGAAGAATATCGGATTTCTCCTTTATCCTTCAGGGATTTACTTTCGTCTGGCGACTTCCTATTTTTGCTTTTACACTATCGTCGGCGTTCAATGGCTTAACGGCCGTGTTCGAGATGGGAAC
>CAJTVE010000053.1 GCA_910579655.1 uncultured Allobaculum sp.
CAAAAAGACAAGCTTGTAAAATGATGAGCAAACTTGTCTTTTCGTCGTGTCTTTTTAATAGGGTGTGAACAGTAACAACAGATGAAAAAAGCCATCGAGGAAGATTTTGTCGACGTAATCGGCTACACCTGCTGGGGTCCGATTGACATCATTTCCGTCGGCACTGGCGAGATGAAAAAACGCTATGGCTTCATCTATGTCGATAAAGATGATGCCGGCAACGGAACGCTCAATCGCCGCAAGAAAAAATCGTTTGACTGGTATAAGCAGGTCATTGCTTCCAACGGTGAAGATCTATCTTTTACAAAAGGAATGATTCAGGCCTGAAAGATAGTGAAGGGTCAGACAAAATCGCCAGGGGAAGGGAAAGAAAACCGCGAAACAGGCAATTAAAGATGACCGACAAAATGGCTAAGCAAAGAGATCAAGGAGATATTGAAAGGACGGAATGAATTCATGAATGCGGAAAAAACAGCAGTCCAGATTGTCAGTGAACTGGGCGGAAAAGAAAATGTTGAATTTCTGACGCATTGCGTCACCAGGCTTCGCTTTACTCTGAAGGATCGCAGCAAAGTAGACGATGAAAAAGTCAAAGCTATTTCTGGCGTAATAGGCGTCGTCGATAAAGGCGGCCAGTACCAAGTTATTATTGGCCCGGAAGTTGTTAAAGTCTATAACGAAGTCACGAAGCTGGGGAACTTCACATCCGGCCAATCCGGTCAGGGTGAACCAGAAGAGAAAAAAGGCGTTGTCAATGTCATACTGGATACTTTAGCCGGCATTTTCTCCCCCATCATGCCGATCATCGCCGGCGCAGGTATGATCAAAGCCTTGCTTTCGATTCTGACTTTATTTGGATGGCTATCCAAAGAAGGAATGGTCTACTACTTTCTCAACTTTGCAGCTGATGCAGCGTATTACTTTCTGCCAATTTTCCTGGCAGCAAGTGCTTCGAAAAAGTTTAAAACTAATATGATGATGTCTATGTTGATGGGGGCCATCATGCTGCATCCAAATTTTTCCGCTCTGTCTGCGGATGGAGCCTCGATGGTGTATGTAGCCGGACTGCCTGTCCGTCTGGCCACTTATTCTTCATCGGTTATCCCAATCATTCTGATTATCTGGACGTTGAAGTATATTGAGAAATTGGTCGAAAAGATTGTTCCATCGGTTGTTAAGTTCATTCTGCGCCCGCTGCTTACGATTATCATTATGCTTCCAATTATCTTTTGTGTTCTTGGACCGCTTGGAAGCTTCCTTGGCGATGGTCTGGTATGGTGCCTGCTCGAGATCGAAAAAATCATTCCGTGGCTGTTACCGACAATCATTGGTGGCTTTATGCCATTCTTGGTTATGACGGGTATGCATTACTCCCTGCTGCCTGCATATGTCAACTCTCTTTCAACCCTGGGCTATGAAACCATCATTGGCCCGGGTAACTTACCAAGTAACATTGCCCAGGGTGCTGCTGCTTTATGCACAGCTATTAAAACCAAAAACCCGGAAATGAAAGAACTCGGCTTCTCCACTGGTATTACTGCTTTACTTGGCATTACGGAACCTGCTTTATTTGGCGTCAATATTCCAATGAAGAAAAATCTGATTGCCACAACCATCGGCGGATCTCTTGGTGGTCTGTATGCCGGTTTGACGGGTGTCCGTCGTTTTGGCGGCGGTGGTGCCGGACTTGCCGCAATTGGTCTGTATGTTGGTGAAAATTCCAGTAATGTCATCAATGCTTTAATTGCGGCTGCAATTTCCTTTGCAGCAACATTCGTCATCCTCTGGTTCTTAGGTGTCGATCCAAAAGAAGGACCAGATGGGAAAGATATGCCAGAAAAGAAAGACTTAAAATCCAGTGTGGCCACTGTCCCTTCCATTGAAGAAGTAGTTTTGGAGGCTCCTGTTGCGGGAACTGTAGTGGCTTTAAATGAAGTACCTGACCAGGCATTTGCCTCGGGGGCCATGGGGCAGGGAATTGCGATTAATCCTGAAGGCAATGTCATCTGCGCTCCATGCGATGGAAAAGTCATTGTTCAGTTTCCTACAGGCCATGCAATAGGTCTCAAAGCTGAAAACGGAGCAGAAATCCTGATTCACATTGGAATGGATACTGTAGAACTGAACGGTAAGTATTTTAGCCCGAAAGTAAAAGTGGGCGACGATGTGCATGCAGGGGATCCCTTGGTTGAAATTGACCGGGAAGGGATCGCTAAAGAAGGATACTCCTGTATTACTCCAATTATTATTACCAATACGGCTGACTTGAAAAACGTTAACCCAGTCGCTGCTGGTTATGTCCAGGCGAAAGATCCGCTGCTTCAGACTGTTCGCAGCTAAATAGGTCTAAATGGGTATAGAAATATATATGGATGCGACCAACAAAAGTGCTATGAGCAAATTTATGTCTGTTATGGATGAACAGTCACGCCTAAATTTAACACTTTAGAATATGTTCAGATCATGCATAGAGAACGTTTTTGACAAATATAATTATGAAAATGACTTTTGTCAGGCCCATCATCTATAGCAATAGAAGTAAAGAATAAGCATATAAAATCTTTGTCTCATTAAAAATGGGAAAATTATCTCCAAGAAAAGCGGAATGACTTCACAGCCATTCCGCTTTTCTTTATATTCCGTGATGTACAATAGCTTCACAGCCATTTACTTTGTTCACCTAAACTTTTCAAGAGTTTTGTTACCTATTGATATTTAGGAACAGAAAAGAAATAACCCCCTTACAGGCAGCCGTCATTTCTGCGATATTTTGCGATATATAAACGATAACTCCCCGATTTTTGGGGCTGATTTCTTCCTCTAGGCTAATCGTCGGATGCTTTAGATGTTTTACCAAACCACTGACCATGGTGCAGTTCAAAGAAAGAAGGGCTTTTCCGGATTTTTGAACTGGAACAACCTGGATTCGTCCAGGCCCCGAAAGGGTTCTGGCACACCGGGACATGATGGCGCAGGAGGTCTCATTTGCCTCATGTCAGAAAGACTCATTTGTCGTTCTGATCACTATCCTGTCTGCTCAGGTGCTTTGTTCATAAATTCAAGATGTTTATCGTCTTGGAACCTCCACCGCTTGCGGTGAGGTTTGGTCAGTTTTAGGGAGATGATCTCATTCTGGAAACGATAAAATGGATTCTACTCATAGATTCAGAGCAATTGTCACTAGATATTAAATGAATTACGATAAAAAAGAGTAGGAGAATGATCGATGAAGCTTTTTCATGGAAGTAATGTAGAAGTTAAAATCCCAGAACTTGGTCGAAGCAGAAGAGCATTAGACTTTGGATCCGGATTTTATGTTACAAGTGATTTTGATCAGGCTAAGCGGTGGGCAATCCGTTCAGCTAAAGTGAGAAAATCTGGAACACCTATAGTGAATTGTTACGAATTTGATGAAGAGAATTTGAATTTTCTGGATGTTCTCTACTTTGAATCTGCAGGTAAGACATGGCTTCAATATGTTTGTAAAAATAGAAAAAATGAGCATTGCAGTGAGAATCCAGATCTTGTAGTTGGTCCAGTTGTAGATGACCAAACCATCCGTGTAATCACAGATTACTTGAATGGTTTATATTCCGAAGAAATTGCTTTACAACTTTTACTGCCTCAAAAATTGAAGGATCAATATACCTTTAAAACTCAAAAAGGATTATCAAAACTAGTATTTAAAGAGGGGATTCGCGTATGAATCGAGTAGCAGCTGAAGTATTAGACTATTACGATAAGGAAGTTTCAAATATGATCCATGAGAAATATGGCTATTCGCATCTAAAAGCGATTGAATTATTTGTGACTTCTGAAACCCATGAGATGCTTGAAGACTTAGACTGTGGGCTGACGGTTTTTGGAGCACCGGGAATTTTCGAACTTTGGGAAGCGGAAAGAATTACAGGTGATCCGAGAAATTCGGCTTATATTCGTGAGGAATAAAAATATGAATGAGGAATTGCATTTCTTTGTTTATCTGCTTGAAAAATATGCCGAATTCAAAGGAAGAAAAACAAGGGACGTCTTTCGTGAATGGAAAGAGAAAGATCTGATCCAGGAAATTCAGGATGGATATTGGGTTTATCATTCTGAAGTATTAGATAATGCATTTATGGATATTGATTCTTTGCTGGAAACTGGTGAACATGCCTTTTAGAAAGAGACGATAAAACAGGAGCGGAATTTCCGCTTTTTTTGATTTTAGAGATTGATTTTATAACAGTTGTAGAGTTTATACCCTATAAGTCAAAAGAATTCTAAGCCGGTATACAGCCGTAAAGGCGGATTTGTATGGAAAAGAGTTTGACAACAGATAATGTCTTTAAAACGGTCGTTCGATTTTCGATCTCGTATTTTTTAGGAATGGTCGTTCTGCGAAAAGCCATTGTGGATGGCGCTCAGTACGAAGACGACATTTTGATGGCGATTCTGGAAGATGAATGGCGCACTCTGAAACAGATGGCGGCTGCCCCACACGTACAATGAGCGAATGGCAGTCACAAGCAACCGAAGAAATAAAAGTAAAAAAGCCTTCTGGCCCTTTTCCACGAAAAGAAGAGAAGTCAGAAGGCGGATTTGTTTTTAAGCGGCAGCAGGAACAGGTTCTGGTGCTTTTGAAGAAGGCTTTCTTACATCTTTTTCATACAGAATCACAGCAAGAAGCAGCGACAGAATATCAGCTACCGGCTGCGCCCAGACAAGCCCATTGATTCCAAGCCAGGCTTTGAGAACGAACAGAGCTGGAATGTAGATCAGACCTTGACGACTCAGATTGATAATCAGTGAAGGAACCGCGGCTCCCATAGCCTGCAGGGCGTTGGTCAGGACATAGAAGACACCAAACAGAGAACTGGTCGAAAGCAGGATCCGGGAGAATTCAACACCATATGCAAAGGCACTTGGATCTGTGACAAAGGCAAGAACAATCTGGTCAGTAAAAATACAACAGAGAAGAGTCATGGCAATTCCTAACAGCAGCGCAAACCACAACGAGAATTTCATGGTTTTTTTGTATCGATCCCATGTGCCCGCCCCAACACAATAGCCAAGCAGCGGCTGAACGCCCTGACCGATTCCCATCGCCAGCATACCGGTGATCATAGTGACTTTCATGGCCACTCCGATTCCAGCTAACGCCATATCCCCATAGCCCACCATCAGGCTGTTCATGACAATCTGCGAAATGCTCATTAAAAGGGAACCAAGCGAGGCAGGAATGCCAATTACAAGAACACCGCTGCAGATTTTATCTTTCATCGAAAAATCTTTCAGGCTGATACTGAGTGTTGACTGACCGCGTAAGAAATAAGCAATATAGTAAGCCGCAGCCATGAAGTTTCCGACCACCGTTGCGACGGCTGCCCCGGTAATCTGCCAGCCAAAGCCTAAAATCATGATCGGATCCAGAACAACGTTGAGAAGGTTTCCGATAATCTGGCCGATCATGGCTTTGTTCGCCTGGCCCTCAGCCCGCAGAATGTTCGAAAAGCAGTTCGAGATCAAAACAAAGACCCCGCCAATGGAAACCAGCGTCAGGTAATCTTTGGCATAGCTCCAGGTCGCTTCGCTGGCTCCAATCAGATTTAAAAGGAGATCCATGAAAGCCAGGAAAAGAGCGGTCATGGCAAGTCCCACAACCACGCACGCCCACATACAGAAGGAGCAGACCTTTTTGGCATATTCTTTTCTTCCTTCACCAAGAGCACGGGAAACGACAGACGTACCGCCGATACCAAAGATAGTTCCTACAGCCATAAAAATTAAAAAGACAGGGGTCGCCAGCGAAACCGCTGCAACCTGATACGCATCATGCGTCTGACCGATAAAGAAGGTGTCGGCCAGGTTGTAAATCAGCACCATCAACATAGCCACCATGGCCGGAACTGCATTTTTGATGACAGCTTTTGGAACCGACATTGTACTGAATACGTCTAAAGACTGATTGTTATTCATATTTTCATTTTCACCTCGTTTGATCGTCCACGTTTCCATTCGTCTGCGACCAAAAGCAAGAGATAGAAAGCTCGCTATTAATAGCATACGATTGAACGGAGGGTAAGCAGGTCCGCTCTTACGAACGGACGTTATTAGTTTAGATTTTTACTGACTTTTCGAAGCAGAGAGATAAAGGTTTTCTGTTCTTCTTCTGTCAGGGGGGATAAAAGAGATGCCTCGGTTGCTTTCATATTGTCCTGAGCTTGCCGACAGCACTGTTTCCCTTCAGGGGTGATCTGGACCAGTTTGATGCGCCGGTCAGAAGGATCCCCAAAACTGTTGACCAGGCCTTTGTGTTCAAGCCGGTTCACAATGCCCACCGTGGTCGATTGCGCGACATGCAGAGCCTTTTCCAGTTCTTTTAAAGTAGCTTTCTGCTCAGGAAAATTCAATAGAGTCAACAGAGCGGATACTTGCGTAAAAGTCAGGTCTTGCTTACGCATTGCGTTGTTGGCCCTTTTCTCCAGGTCATCATGGACCTGTTTGATCATTTGCCCGCATAAATACTTTTCATCCATATGATTCATCTCCTTTCGCCAGAAAGTATAGCTGACTATCTATTCACGATCAATAGCATGCCTTTGTTTTTTTTGAAAAACTGGATTTGATCAGACGCACCGAGAAAAGCCGGCAAAGAAAAAAGAAGATGCCGTGAAAGGGATCTTCTTTGGAGCAAAATGTTGAAATCAGTAAGTTATATCAAATGTTAACTGTTAACTGTTTAATGGCATAGAAGGGTTGCTTTTTGGAATTGTATTTCGTTGAAGCCATGAAGTCTGCCTATTTCTTTTTAGGGCACGAGTAGTTTTTGTTTTTCCTGTGTTCTCCAGGCTGGTCCAGCTGGAAATCCGGATGGAGTTCTATCCACTTTTCGAGAACCGCTCCCGCAAAATAAAGAGAACCACAGATTAAAGCAGGCTCTTTTGCCTGGGTTAGATCTTTCATCAGGTCGTCAAAGGAAATTATTGGGCAGTTGTATTGGGCAGCAACGCTTTCCAGATCGGCCAGCCGATAGGTATCAAAGTGGACCAGAACGATAGGAGCATGAAGATCCTGCAGGCGTTCAATCATTTCCCCAGCCTGCTTGTCAGCAAGGACGGAAAAGTAAATCGTCTGCAAGGAAGCAGCTGCTGGAGCGGCGAAATGAGCAGAATCCCTTATATCGGTAGAAGATTTCTGGTTTCTGTCAGATCCACTCAGGCCTTTTTCCAGCAGAGCAGTGACCAGAGCGTTGATTCCATCAGGATTGTGCGCGCCATCCAGCAGGATCATTGGATCTTTTTGCAGCAGCTGGAAGCGGCCGGGCCATCTGAAATGACTGGCAGCTTTTTTCAGATCACCAGGGCAGAATGTCATGCCGGCCATCTGTAAAGTCGTCAGTGCACATAAGAAGTTTTCTTTCTGGTAAGCTGGCAGAAAAGCTGGCCAGAAGGAAGAAAAGTCAAGGGTTTTCGAATCTGGAATCTGAACAAGCCAGGCATGTTCTTTCAGGCAGGTATCCGCAAAGATTTTCAGACAGGCAGGATCGGTTTCAGCCGTGATGATAAACATATCCTGATGAATAATTCCGGCTTTGGCTTTTGCAATGTCTTCTTTGGTTGGACCGAGGTAAGCCATATGGTCCATGCCGATGCGGGTGATGATGCCAAAGGGGTAAGAAAGAATATTGGTGGCATCTTTGCCGCCGCCAAGTCCGGTTTCCATCAAAACCCAGTCCGGGCGAAAGTTCTGGAAAGCACGGGCGGCCATCCATAAATCCATTTCAAACATCGTCATCTGCCGCTGCTGGAAGATGGGTGCAAAGGAATCGTAGATTACTTCCCATTCATCCATGGAAATGGGCTTGCCATTGATGCGGATGCGTTCGTTATGGCTGATCAGGTGCGGAGAAATAAAGGAACCAGTGCTCAGTCCTTTTGTTTTCAGCAAAGCTTCCAGCCATTGAATGACTGAGCCTTTGCCATTGGTTCCTGCAACGTGGATTGAGCGAAAAAAGCGGTGCGACTGGAAGTCTTTGTCGTACCAGTTGTGTAAAGTCAGCTGCGGATGATTATTCGATCGGCAGGACTCCATCTGAAGTATTTTCTGTTGTCGAGTGATGGGCATGCATCTATGATAAACCTGAATTGGAACGAAAAAACAGGAAGGGAGATGTATTTTTCAATCATGAACTGGGAAGAGTTTATTTCACAAGAATTTGATAAAGGGATTCTGGGTCCTATCCGGGACAAAGTAGGCCAGGCATATGAGCAGGGGACTGTTTATCCGGCCAAAGAAAATATCTTTAAGGCTTTGGAAATGACCCCGCTCGATCAGGTCAAAGTCGTGATCCTGGGCCAGGATCCCTACCATGGTCCTAACCAGGCGCAGGGATATTCGTTTTCGGTTCCGGCCAACCAGAAGATTCCACCTTCACTGGTCAATATTTACAAGGAAATCTCACAGGAGTATCAGATGCCTGTGAATCGCAGCGGGGATTTGTCGGACTGGGCAGAGCAGGGCGTATTGCTGCTCAATTCCATCCTGACTGTTGAACAGGGCAAGCCCATGTCGCATTCTGGTTTTGGCTGGCAGAATTTTACCGATGACATCCTTCGAGAGCTCGACAAGCTGGATCAGCCGATTGTCTTTTTACTTTGGGGAGCGCAGGCACGCAATGCGGCAAAACTTTTACACAACCCCAATCATCTGGTTCTTGAAAGCCCGCATCCTTCTCCGTTATCGGCAAGCAAGGGCTTTTTTGGCAACAATCATTTCCGGACGGCGAATGATTTTTTGCAGGCAAAAGGCGTAACGCCTGTCAACTGGACGGAAAAGAACTGGCCAGAGACGAGTTCAAAATAATGAATTTACGCGATTCTGGTTAAAAGAAAGGACGTCAGGAGGAGTGAGAGTATGCACAGAACTGAGAAGGACACAGCCATTGTCATCTGCCAGGAAGATGGAACGACGCTGGACTTAGATGAATTCTTGCTGGAGCATGGCGTAGAGCAGACAATGGGACTATTAGGAATTCAGGGCAATGCCACCCTTGAAGAAACCCTGGCCCGCTACTTGGAAGTGATCCGTGAAGTGATGAAAAGCGAAACCAGACTTTTAGCCTGCGAACGGGAAGTCGAAGAACAGATCGCCAGACTATCTGAAGAACAGTTTGAAGAACTGCTTTCTTCACTGGATCATGAAACCCAGGATGAAGCAGCCAACGAACTGACCGAAATCTTTCGCCAGAGCCACCCCGACGAAGATGCCTTCGAAGATCCGCTGGAAGGCATTGATGAAACCGGAGACTTTCATCTTCTGCATTAATTGCGTGCATTAATTGCCTGCATTAGTTGTCTGCATAGACCGATTGTTCTGACCAAAGAAATGAGGCCAGAATCTGTTTTCTGTCTGGAGCGGGCACTTTGAGGGAATGATCAGGTTACAAAATTGCCATTTAAAAAACCGTCAGAGAAGAACCTGGCGGTTTTTTTGAAGGACATTGGACTGTACTCGAATGGTGAATCTATGCCTGTGAATCTATGCCTGTGAATCTATGCCTGTGAATTTAGACATCGTTTTAGACAGATTTTTGAATCAGGTCATCAGATTGTTAACTGTTAAAGCGGAAAGTTGAAAAGATAAGACCTCAAGACTCAACAAAGACCTTTGAGTTCCATGACCATATCACGCAGTTCGGCAGCACGTTCAAAGTCGAGATCGGCTGCAGCCTGACGCATTTCGGTTTCGAGCTCTTCAATATATTTGGCTGTATCTTTCTTGTTGAGTTTCTGTTTCTTTTTCAGGTAGCGGGCGGTCATTTCCTTGGTTTCCTTGGAATGAACGACTTCGCGGATTGGCTTGATGATCGTCTTTGGAACGATACCGTGCTTTTCGTTGTATTCCATCTGGATCTTACGGCGACGGGCAGTTTCGTCAATGGCATACTGCATGGATTCGGTGATCGAATCTCCATACATAATGACCTTGCCTTCAGCATTGCGGGCGGCACGGCCGATGATCTGGACCAGTGAACGTTTTGAACGCAAGAAGCCTTCCTTATCGGCATCGAGAATCGTGATCAGGGAGACTTCCGGAATATCCAGACCTTCACGCAGCAGGTTAATCCCGACCAGGACATCGTATTTGCCTTTGCGCAGATCCTGAATAATTTCGGTTCGTTCAATGGTTTTGACTTCATGGTGCAGCCAGGCCACTTTGATATCCAGGTTTTTGAGGTATTCGGTCAAGTCTTCAGCCATCCGCACGGTCAGTGTTGTGACCAGGGTCCGTTCGTTGCGGGCAATGCGCGCCTTGATCTCTTCAACCAGATCATCGATCTGTCCCTGGGTTGGACGGACTTCTACAATTGGATCGAGCAGACCGGTTGGACGAATGATCTGTTCGACGACTTCACCGCCCGTCTGATCAAGTTCATAGTCACCAGGCGTAGCGGAAACATAGATGGACTGAGGGGCTTTTTCTTCAAACTCACTGAAGGTCAGTGGGCGGTTGTCCAGCGCTGAGGGCAGACGAAATCCATAATCGACCAGCGTCTGTTTACGGGCACGGTCACCGTTATACATTCCGCGAATCTGCGGCAGAGAAACATGGGATTCATCGACGATCATTAAGAAATCGTCAGGGAAGTAGTCGAACAGGGTATATGGCGTTTCACCGGGCTTACGGCCATCGATGTGACGGGAATAGTTTTCAATTCCCGGGCAGACCCCCAGTTCACGCAAGGCTTCGACATCATAGGTGCACCGCTGAACGAGTCGTTCTTTTTCCAGCGGCTTTCCCATGTCATCAAAGTATTCGGCTCTTTCTTTCAGTTCGGCTTCAATGGAATCGGCTGCCTTGTGAATGATATCCATGCTTGTGGCATAGCCGCTGGCTGGATACAAGTTATACAGGTTGTATGCCTGGATCAGTTTGCCGGTTAACGGCTCCACTTCACAGATACGTTCGATTTCGTCGCCGAACATTTCAATGCGGATGATGAAACTGTCGGTATGACCGGGAGCAATTTCAATCGTGTCCCCGCGAACCCGGAAAGTGCCTCGGGCCTGTTCGATGTCGTTGCGCTTGTATTGCTGGGTCACGAGGATTTTTAAAAGATCTTCGCGCTCAATGATATCGCCCACACGGATGGTATCGATCATGTCCCGATACTGATCCGGATTCGAGGCACCATAAATGCAGGCAACGGAAGCGACAATAATCGTATCCCGTCGATGCAGAACCGAATTGACTGCGGCCATGCGCAGCATGTCGAGTTCGGCATTGGTCTTGGTGTTTTTATCAATGTAGGTGTCGGTTTTTGGCATGTAGGCTTCAGGCTGATAGTAGTCGAAGTAGGAAACAAAATATTCAACGCGATTATGCGGAAAAAACTCTTTCAGTTCAGAATAGAGCTGACTGGCCAAGGTTTTGTTATGGGCGAACACCAGCGTCGGTTTATTGACCTGCGCGATGACATTGGACATCGTGTAGGTTTTTCCCGTACCGGTTGCCCCTAACAGAACCTGATGCTTTTTGCCTTCCTTGATCCCCTCGACCAGCTCACGAATGGCTTCGGGCTGATCACCGGCAGGCGGATAAGGAGAGACAAGTTCAAATTTTTCATCCATGGCGAGGATACTCCTTTCTTGCGGGACGTAAACGATCCAAACACAATCTGCTCAGACAGTTTATACTCATTTTATCAGGGGCGTGTCGGGATGGCGTCGGATGCGGCTGGCAATGCGCTTTCCATTGTTCTGGCCCATGGAGGATGGACTTTTCTCAAGCCCTGAAAGGATTATAAATACAAAAAGGAAACAGAAAATGAAACGAACAGAAACACGAAGTGTCAAAGTCGGCAATCTGGAAATCGGCGGGAACAACCATGTCGTTGTCCAGTCGATGTGTTCTATCAAGACCGCAAAAGTTGACGAAGTGATCCGCCAGATTCTGGAACTTGAAGGTCAGGGATGCGAACTGATCCGTGTATCAGTCATGGACTTTGAAGATGCCAGAGCCATCACGGCAATTAAAGAGCAGATTCATATTCCGCTGGTTGCTGATATCCATTTTGACTATAAACTCGCTCTGGCTGCGATTGAAGCCGGAGCCGATAAAATCCGCCTGAATCCGGGCAATATTGGTCCAAGAGAAAATGTTGAAGCGGTGGTCAAAGCCTGCAAGGAGCATGGCATTCCCATCCGCATCGGCATCAACTCGGGATCCCTGGAAAAGGATATCCATGAAAAATATGGAAAGCCAACGGCCGAGGGCATGATTGAATCAGCGAAGCGGCATGTGGCCATTCTGGAAGATCTTGATTTTCATGACATCGTTCTCTCGTTTAAATCGAGTGACCCATTGCTTTGCCTGGATGTTTATCGCAAAGCCAGTGAAGAATTCGACTATCCGCTCCATCTTGGAGTGACGGAAGCAGGAACTGTTATGACGTCGGCCGTGAAATCCACGCTTGCTTTAGGACCGCTTCTTTTAGAGGGCATCGGCAATACGATCCGCATTTCGGTCAATGGCGATGCAGATCTTGAAATTCCAATTGTGCGTGAACTGTTAAAAGACTGCCGCCTCATTGAGGATGTCCCCAATCTGATCGCCTGTCCAAGCTGCGGCCGGACGGCATGGGATATGAAACCAGTTGTGGATGAGATGGAAAAATGGCTGCAAAATATTCACAAACCTGTGACTGTTGCCATTATGGGCTGCGCAGTCAATGGGCCTGGAGAAGCCAGACATGCGGATATCGCCATTGCCGGCGGACGCAATGAAGGTCTGTTGATCAAAAAAGGAACGGTAATCGAAAAACTGCCGCAGGAAAAGATGGTGGAACGTCTCAAGGAAGAAGTTTTGAAATTTTAATGTCTGGATTGTAATTCATGCCCCATCCTATGCAAAAACAGGTTAAAATTGATATCAGAAGGCAATTTCTAACAGGAAAAAGAAAATTTACCATAACTAAAAGGGAAATGATTGCTTGTGAAGAAATTGACCAATTTTGCAAAGCAAAAGCCGCGTGCTATATTTAGAAACGAGGCAATTGCCTGAAGAGGAAAAAATCATGATCATCTCAAAATTAGCAAAAATGATTGAGGGTAAAGGTACCCGAATCGTATTTACCGAAGGCTGGGATCCACGTGTTATGGGTGCAGCCGTTCGTCTGAAAGAAGACAACTTAGTCAAACCAGTTCTGCTTGGCGAACATGACGAAGTCAACAAATGTGCAGCTGACAATGGCTTTAATCTTGAAGGAATCGAAGTCATCGCTCCATCTGAATTCCCAGCAGAAGAAAAAGAAAAAATGGTTACCCGTATGATCGAACTGCGTCGTGGTAAACTCGATCACGATGCTGCAAGTGCACTGTTAGATCATACAAACTACTTCGGAACGATGCTTGTTGAAATGGGTTACGCAGATGGATTGCTCGGTGGTGCGACTTACTCCACTGCGGATACTGTACGTCCTGCGTTGCAGCTGGTCAAAACAGCTCCAGGTCAGTCCATTGTATCTTCCACATTTATCCTGGTAAAAGGCAGCGAACAGTTATTCATGGCTGACTGCGCAATCAACCGTGATCCAAACCCGGATGAACTGGTAGAAATCGCCATCCAGACTGCTGCTACAGCAAAAAAATTCGGTGTTGAACCAAAAGTTGCAATGCTGTCCTACTCTTCTTTTGGATCTGCCACCGGTCATTGTGTTGCAAAAATGGACGAAGCAACAACTCGTTTGAAACGTATGCCAATTGGCTTTGATGTAGATGGTGAAATGCAGTTCGACTGCGCTGTTTCTCCAGAAGTAGCAAAATTAAAAGCACCAGATTCCAAAGTTGCCGGCCAGGCGAACACGTTCATCTTCCCGAACCTGTCTTCTGGTAACATCGGTTACAAGATTGCAGCCCGTCTTGGCGGCTGGGAAGCTTTAGGACCAATCCTTCAGGGTCTGAACGCTCCAATCAACGACTTAAGCCGCGGTGCCAACGAAGAAGAAATCTACAAAATGGCAATCGTTACTGCAGCCCAGAAGGTTTCTAAGACTGAACCACTGCCATTCTAAACTCCTCTAAGGCCGAAACATGACAGGATAAGTCAGAGGAAAATCTGATTTGTCTCAATTAAGATCGCATTGAAACCACCTTCGGGTGGTTTTTTTACGCTCGATTTTCGTGCTTTTTTGCCCTCATTTTTGCCCTCATTTTTTTGCTTTCTGCTCTTGGTCGTCTGGAGGGAGGGCGGATAAAAGTCTGGCAGTCAACACAAATGGACAGCAGGCAAAAACCGAATGCAAACTGCTATACTTAGACATATGAAAAAGAATGAAGTTTTTCCATGGCCTATGGAAGAAGGAACGGCCATGGATTTTGTAGATGGTAAGCTTTTACTGGTTGTCAAAGACGATGAATGGAACGAAAACCAGCTGGCCAGTGCAGCCAGAGAACCATTCAGCGTCATGGCGTGTGAGACCAATGGCATGATCATCTTCCTGCTGGAGGGCGGCCCATTGGATACTTGCGATTTTTATTTCAACATTCAGGAGTGTGATGAAAAGGATCAGCTGCTGGCTGCAAAGAATATTGATGTACAGGCAGTGCTGCTTGATGCCAATAATGTGATAAAAGTCGTAAAAAGTGCCACGCTTGCAGCAAAACCGAGTGAAGAGCTGCACAAGCTTTTCGAAAAACAGGCTAAGATGGAGTTCATGCCGGGAGAATATGACGTCAATCTTGACGGACTGATGGCCACAATGGAGCCAGCGGAACTGGCCCGTTATGGGAAAGTCAGCTTCCAGCTCAACTGACCTGGAAATCTATCCCGACATCAGGACTGCACAAAGAAGTCCAAAACCCGAATAGAGGAGAAGTTTGAAAAGTATGAAAGCTGTTATCAGTGTAATCGGACAGGACCGCGTTGGAATCCTGGCCATGTGCGCCAATGTCTGTGCCGGACATCAGGTGAATGTTCTTGAAGTTTCACAGACTATTCTCGATGGTATGTTTTCGATGACGATGATCGTCGATATGGACCGGATGGATATTACCTTTGACGCCTTTGCGGGCGAACTCGAAACACTCGGAATTGAAAACGCTCTGGTTATCCGGGTCATGAACTACGAAATTTTCCAGGCGATGCACACGATTTAGAGGGCCGCTATGCAGACAGATAAAATTCTGGAAACCATCAAGATGATTGATGAGGAGTGCCTGGATATCCGCACCATTACGATGGGCATCTCCTTGCTGGATTGTGCGGATGCTGACATTCATGAATCCTGCCGTAAAATTGAACGAAAAATCTGCACGCTGGCCAAAGACCTGGTCAAAGTAGGCGATGATATTTCCCGTGAATATGGAATTCCGGTTGTCAATAAACGGGTTTCTGTCACCCCGATTGCCATGCTTGCAGCCGCAAGCGGCGGCGATCCTGTTGAATATGCACTGACTTTAGAGCGTTGTGCCCAGAAACTTGGTGTGAACTTTATCGGCGGCTATTCAGCTCTGGTGCAGAAGGGCTATTCGCATGGTGATCATGCGCTGATCGAAAGTATTCCAAGAGCCCTTGCGGCTACCCAGCATGTGTGTGCTTCAGTCAATATTGGCAGCACAAAAGCCGGTATCAACATGGATGCGGTCAAACAGATGGGGAAAATCATCCGCGAAAGTGCTGAACTGACAGCCGATGACAACTGCCTTGGGGCAGCTAAACTGGTTGTCTTCTGCAATGCCCCTGAGGATAACCCATTCATGGCGGGTGCTTTCCATGGCGTTGGTGAAGGAGACTGCGTCATCAATGTTGGCGTATCCGGTCCTGGCGTGGTCCGGGCTGCGCTGGCGAAAATGCCAAAGGATGCACCGATGAATGAACTGGCTGACCTGATCAAGCGCACCGCCTTCAAAATCACCCGCATGGGACAGATGGTCGGCCGTGAAGCTGGAAAACGTCTTGGCGTTCCATTTGGTATTGTCGATCTGTCCTTGGCTCCGACACCAGCCGTTGGGGACTCGGTTGCCTATATTCTGGAAGAAATGGGCCTGGAAACCTGCGGCGCCTATGGAACCACTGCTTGCCTGGCCATGCTCAACGATGCAGTAAAAAAAGGCGGGGTGATGGCTGCAAACAACGTTGGCGGCCTGTCGGGTGCCTTCATTCCAGTTTCTGAAGATGCTGGCATGATCCATGCGGCATCCAAAGGTGTGCTCAAACTTGAAAAACTGGAAGCGATGACTGCAGTGTGCTCGGTAGGTCTGGATATGATCGTTGTTCCAGGATCGACCAGTGCGGACATCATTTCGGGTATGATTGCGGATGAAGCGGCGATTGGTATGGTGAACTCCAAAACGACAGCAGTGCGTGTCATTCCGGCAATTGGCAAAGAAGTCGGTGATGTCCTCGACTTTGGCGGCCTGCTGGGATCCGGTCCGGTCATGGAGATCAACCAGGAAAATAACTCCGTCTTCGTCAACCGCGGCGGCCGCATTCCAGCTCCTTTACAGGCGCTGAAAAACTGATGGCAAAAAACGGATGACTCTTGTGAGAACTGTGAACTGATGGCAGAGGGAGCGGATTGTCGAGATGGATCCATCAGACAGAGATTTGATCCATCAGACAGAGATTTCTGGTGATTTTTGGCAGAGAGTCTGGCGAAGTTCTGGCAGATGGTCACAGGTAGAGACTGGCAAAGAACTGGAGTTACGAACTCCATAGAGAGAAAGCCGGCTGTTTTGAGAATTTTAGAAGGCCTGATTTTTGAATGGAGATTCGTTTCTGATGAAAATGTCCATTGCCTATAGACAGAATTCGAAATTCAAGTGAAAAATGTGAATTTATGGTATGTCATCCGATAAATCCGACAAAATTGGGCGTAGAATTACGAAAATGATGACTATCGTTTGCCTTTCTTGAATCCCTGTGCTTAAATCTTCGCATAAACGAAGAAGAGAAGTAGTAAGGACCGGAAACTTGCAGAGAGACGGCGGTTGGTGAAAGTCGTCAGTGGAACGTCCTGAACGTGTCTTGGAGTGCGGGTTAATCCCTGCCGTTGTCCGCGTTAAGGATAAAGTGCCCTGATCAGACCGAAAAAAAGGATCGTGAATCAGGGAAGTTAGGTGGTACCGCGTGATCAAGCGCCCTTTCAGAGAATGAAAGGACGCTTTTTTTATTCAGGACTTCTCAAGGGACCGATCCCGGAAAGGAAAATGTTATGAACAAAACAGCATCAGCAGCTTTATGCTCCGTCTTTGCCCTCGCTATGGCAGCATGCTCTTCCAATGCCGGCAGCACTTCTTCTGCCAGCAGTGCAAGTTCCACAGCCGCAGCAAGCACAGAACCAGAAACAACGATTCTGATTGGTATTTCTCCAGACTACCCGCCATATGAATCCAAATCCGCCTCTGGAGAAATCGAAGGATTTGATATTGATATGACTAAATGGATTTTCGATTATCTCAACGAAAATGGTCATAACTACAAATATGAATTTGAAGAATTGTCTTTTGATACCATCATCTCCTCCTTGCAGGCAGGACAGATTGATTTAGGGATTTCCGGTTTCACTTACGATGAAGACCGTGAAGGAATTTTCTCGGATTCCTACTATGATTCCGCTCAGGTTCTGGTGGTTTCTGAGGACTCTGATGTAACCAGCACCGATGATTTGAACGGCAAAACCGTCAGCGCCCAGATGGGAACAACGGGCGAGGATGTAGCCAATGGCATTGAAGGCGCCAAAGTTCAGGCTGTCAGCGATGCGAATGTCATGATGGAAAACTTAAAAGCACACGGAATCGATGCAGTTGTCATCGATAGAGCAGTTGCCGATAAATATGTAGCCGAAGGCGGCTTCAAAGTTGTTGGCGAAGATCTTATGGATGAAGAAAATATCATCTACTCAACAGAAGACCACCAGGATCTGATGGATCAGATCAATGAAGCAATTAAAGCGTTTAAGGAAAGCGAAGATTACCAGACTTTAACAGAAACCTGGTTCTCGAACAGCGCTGCCGAATAATTCTGATTTCGGATGAGTAAAATTTTAACCCAGCAGAATCTGCTCTTTCTGCTTAAAGGAGCCGGAATTTCTCTGGCTCTTGCTCTTGGTGCTCTGTTGATTGGAATGGTGATCGGAATTCTGATGGCTGCCGGCCGCCTTTCCAAAATTAAAATCCTGAACTGGCTGTGCACAGGCTATGTGGAGATTTTCCGTGGAACTCCAATGCTGATGCAGATCATGTTCTTTTATCTGGCTGTTCCGGTTCTGATCCGGATGGTGACTGGTGTGCGGGTGCGCATGGATGTATACATGGTTGCCCTGACGGCTTTGTCCTTAAACTCCGGCGCCTATCAGTCGGAGCTGTTTCGCTCTGGGATTCAGGGCGTCGACAAAGGACAATGGGAAGCCTGTGAAACACTTGGCATTGGCTACTGGCCGATGATGTTCAAAATCATTCTGCCTCAGGCTTTCAAGCGCATCATCCCACCTCTGGTTTCTGAATTTATTACGCTGATCAAGGATTCCTCGCTGGCCAGCTGTATCGGGGCCGGAGAGCTGATGTATAATGCCCAGGTTCTGGGTTCACAGTATTACAACTATCTGGTACCGCTGGTTGTTGCCAGTGTCATGTATCTGGCGATGACACTGATTATCAGCTGGCTGTCCCGCAAGCTGGAAAGGAGGATGGCTGTCAGTGACTGATTCAAATGCAGAATATATGATTGAAGCCAAGGACCTTTCCAAATATTTTGAACGGCTCCATGCTCTGAAAGGAGCCAGCCTGAATGTGAAAAAAGGTGAAGTGGTCTGCCTGATCGGTCCATCTGGATCCGGAAAATCGACGTTTCTACGCTGTATTCATGGTCTGGAAACCCCGGATCAGGGGGAAGTCTATCTGGATGGGGTCAAGATGGATCCGTCCAACAAGGTGCAGTATCGTGAACTGCGCAATAAGATGGGCTTTGTTTTCCAGCACTTTAACCTGTTTCCGAACCTGACGGTTCTTGATAATTGCAAGTTTGCCCAGATCAATGTCCTGAAACGATCGGATGAAGAAGCTCAGCAAGTGGCTATGGAATATCTGGCTAAAGTCGGTCTGACGGAGAAGAAAGATGCCTATCCAAATAACCTTTCCGGTGGACAGAAACAGCGCGTGGCGATTGCCAGAGCCCTTTGCATGAATCCGGAAATCATGCTCTTTGACGAGCCGACTTCTGCTCTTGACCCGGAAATGATCAAGGAAGTTCTGGAAGTTATGCAGGAACTCGCCGATCAGGGAATGACAATGGTGGTCGTGACTCACGAGATGGGTTTTGCCAGAAAAGTTGGAACCCGTGTTGTTTTCCTTGAAAACGGCCGGGTTGTGGAAGATGCGGACAGCGAAACCTTCTTTACTGCTCCTAAATCAGAACGAGCCCAGGAATTTTTGTCCAAAGTCATTTACGACTGATCTGAGTTTTCAATTGAATTCAATATTCATCGACCGTTCCAGCCTGGCTGAACGGTCGATGAACTGTATATAGGGATCCTGACAGAGGATAAAGCAGATGAGAAAGTGGAACAGCGCCAAAATGGCCGCATCAAAACAATAAGGAAGACAATATTGAAAGAGTAGAGGAAAGGAAATATGGAAATTAAGGATTTTCTGACCGAAAAGTGGATGAACGACTATGAAAGAGCAGCCCGGTTTAATCTGACCGACACTTCCTGCGACGCACTAAGCGTGGCGGATCTGCTCGCCTTACAGCCAGATGCATTAGACAATCTGGCTCTGGACTATGGCTGGATTTCGGGAGATCCCGCTTTACGGCAGGAGATCCTTTCTTTGTATTCCAGCCAGGATGAAGACACCCTGACCACCACCTGCGGGGCTTTGCAGGGAAATGAAATGGTGATGGCAATGCTGCTTGGAAATGGAGATCATGTCATTACCTTTACGCCAGGTTATCAGCAGTTCGCGGAGTTTCCACGCTGGCTGGGTTGTGATGTAAATGAAATCGAACTTTGCGAAGAAGACTGGTCTTTGGATCTTGCTGCCCTCAAAGCTGCTTTAAAGTCCAATACGCGGCTGATTGTCTTTGCCAATCCAAGCAACCCAACCGGTACGTGGCTTGATGAAAAACAACTTGCAAAGCTGATTGATCTGGCAAGAGACCAGAATCAAAAAACGGGGCAGCCGCTCTGGATTCTTTGCGATGAGGTGTATCGCGATCCAACGGATAAAAAACAACCGGCGATCAGTGATCTCTATGAATACGGTGTTTCTTCCGGAAGCTTTTCCAAGCTGCTGGGACTTGCGGGGCTTCGCTTAGGGTGGATCAAAGGCAATGCCGATCTGATTGGCCAGATCAATACCTTTCGGGACTACACCATTATCTCGGCTGGTCCATTATCTGAACGTTTAGGAGCGATTGCTCTTCAGAATAAAGAGAAGATTTTGAACCATACGCACCAGACGGTTGCCAATAATCTTGAAGTTTTGCGCAAATGGCTCCAGCAGACCCCATACTTTTCCTGTGTTCTGCCGGAACATGGGACTGTGGCGTTTTTAAAAATTCCAGAAGGCGTTTCAAGTGAGCGCTTTGCCAGAGATTTGCTGGAAGAGACCGGAATTTTCTTTGCTCCGGGCAGCTGCTTCCAAAAAGAAGGGTATGTCAGACTTGGATTGGGGAAAACCCATGAAAATCTGGCGGGGGTTCTTGAAAACCTCGATGCCTGGACTGCAAACTGGCTGAAGCATCTTGATTAACCAATCCGAAGCTTCTTAGATGTTGAGAAGTTTCGGATTTTTTAATCCAGCTACGGTTAAAACTGACTGCGGTTGATCGACGAAAATCACCAGAAAGACCGGTGATGACGAAAAATGAAGGAAATTGATGCGAAAATCGGGGAGTTCGAGGTTGTACAGGGCAACATCTCTTACAATTTTCAATCGCTTGAGATGGCCGTGTTAGAATGAGGGAATGAAAACATGGAAAAATATCATCCTTCTGGCAGTTTGTGTGCTGCTTTCAGGATGTCATTCAAAGTCAAAAGTCGATCCGGCTACCTCTTCAAACTGGCAGTGCACCCAGTCCACGACAGTTTTCCAGCTTGAAAACAACCAGGATACCCTGCAGAAAACAAGACAGGTTTTCATTCTGCCTTATGATGCCATCGTTCATGATGAAAATACCGATACAGACACCGCCAAGCAGAAAGCCCTGGAACTCTGTGCACAGATGTTTAAAGATATCCATGGCGTCACGTTCGAGAGTGAGGCTGTTGAGACCGGAATTCAATGCACGCTGACCATTGATTATGGACAGGCGGATCTTTCGCAGCTGAAGGAGGCCGGACTGACGGATGAACTTGGATTAAAGGAAGGCTATATTTCTCTTTCCGATACCATCGATAAACTGGAATCGGATGGATTTGCCTGTCAGGCGGTGAGCCGATGAGATATTACATTTCGGACTGCCATTTCTTCCATCGCTCCTTATTGACCAGCATGGATAAAAGACCGTTTGAGAGCGTCGAAGAAATGAATGAGTTCATGATCAAACAATGGAACTCACGGATTAAAAAGAATGATGAGGTTGTGATTCTCGGTGATTTCAGCTGGGGAACTGGAGAACAGACTGAAGAGCTGCTCAAGCGGCTCAATGGCCGCAAATATCTGATCAAGGGCAACCATGATCTCTATCTGAAGGATAAAAACTTTGATGAGTCTTTGTTTGTCTGGGTTAAAGACTATGCGGAAGTTCATGACAATCGTCGTAAAGTTGTTCTGTGCCATTATCCGATTGTCTGCTATAACGGTCAGTATCGGCTTGATGACAACGGCCAGCCGAAAACGTGGATGTTATATGGCCATATCCATAACACCCATGATCAGGATCTGATCGATCAGTACGCCAAAGTTGTTGGCAAGAGCAGTCATAAGCGGATTGGAACCGGAGAAGAAGCACCAATTCCATTCCAGATGATCAACTGCTTCTGTGTGCGCAGCAACTATATTCCTTTGACGCTGGATGAGTGGATTGAAGTCGAAAAGAAAAGACAGGCCGCTCTTGAAGCGGGCGAAAAGTCTTTGGAAAATGTGTCCACCCCAGCCGATCCAGAAACGACGGAGAAATAGAAGAACAGAAACGAAGAAGAAAATAAAATGCGGATTTTTGAAATCTTCCATAGGAAGGTCGAAAACCCGCATTATTTGTATAGGCGGCTTACAGTCAGCCGTCGGTGAGCAAGAAACGAAGAGCAGAGCGCATGGACCGGATGACTTGAGTCCAGAAAAGGGAGATAAAGAAAAACGGCAGGTCATGTAACCTGCCGAGTGATTTCAAATGGTGACGCGTACGGGATTCGAACCCGTGAATGTATGCGTGAAAGGCATATGAGTTAACCGTTTCTC
>CAJTVE010000054.1 GCA_910579655.1 uncultured Allobaculum sp.
CAGATCACCTGATCATCAAATCCATGGGTACAGGTCGCCGGGTACAGGTCGCCGAAAATTGGCAATCAAATGAATCCTTTCATATTGTGGATCAAACAGCTTGTCAAACCGATCCAGGGTCATAAACTCATCCATTTTATTCATCTTATTCGTATGAATTCATCACCACTGATACTCTTTTGATCGGATTAGGAGGAGGTTGATCTGATTGTTTTTCCGCTTCAAATCGGATTTGAATCCAGCTATCCTATGATTTTGACTGGTTCTTTTTTTCCTTCAAATCTGAGCAGTCAGATGACCAGTCAAAGCGGGTACAACAGTTTAAGATTTCACGGGAAATACTTTTGGTTCTGTTAGATTCAAAAAACGAAACTTTTTTTGAAAAAGCGATACTTTCCTTTCCAAAGTTCAAGTACTATGGAAAAGAACAATATTTACTTTCGGTTGAAAAAATCCAGATCATTAGAGGTGTACATATGAATATGAAAAAGATTCTTCCTGCCATTGCCCTGGTCAGCTGCTTCATGCTTACCGGATGCAAAGCAAAGTCAATTGAACTGAGTGTTTCCCCTGATCAGGTAATGAACCCGTATCAGACCATCATCGTGGATGTAAAAACATCTCCATTTCCCACTCGGATTGATCCAAACTCCATCACGGTTAATGGCGGCGACTCCTGGGTAGAAGATGGAGTAATCAAATTCGAAGCTGAAGATCCAGGTGATTACACTGTCCGTGTCGATCAGGATGGTGTCACAAGCAATACAGTTACGATCAGTATTGTCCCCAAAGGATCCAATCCCGTTGCGGACAACAATTCGAGTGCATCAGACTCTTCTTCAGATTCCTCTTCGCAGGTCACGGACTCCAAAGAAGCAGTAGAAAAAGAATTTAAGGATCAGACAATCAGCGTGGATGCCGCCTATGAAAATGCCGATAAGCTGATCCAGTACCAAGTTCCCGTTGTTGTCACTGGCAACCTTCCACAGGCCCTGGTTGCCGACAAGAACGGCCAGATGGTTCCTGTTTTATGGAACAGCACGACAAGTGAATACATTATTTTACAAGGATTTGAAATCCCATTTGGCGGCTGTACAGCCCAGGCAACTGGAACTCTTTCTCGAGATGCTTCCGGTCAGCTGGTGATGACAATGACCTTTATCCGGACTGATGAAGAACCGCAGGTTCGCCATGACACCTCTTCGGAAGAGGACAAGGACTCAGATTCGGATAAGAAAGACGATCAGACACAAGATACAAATCCACAGACACAGGATCCAAACCAGAACTCTCAAGGTTCTGTCAATCAATAGTCCTGGCTATTCCTCTCAGGAATCCGACAACCAGAAACCCATCACTAAGAATCAAAACCCCCTGAAGACAATCTGCCTTCAGGGGGTTTTGATCACCAGTTTGATTCCACGTGAAAAAGATTTGCAAAAAGGATTACCCGGTAGTAGAAAACCAGTCAACCAGACTCTATCCATCCTTAATCGTTATCGGAATAAAATGCATGATTCCTCTAAAAAAAAACGGATTCCTGAACTGAATCAGAAATCCGTTGATGGGTTGCTTATTTCTTTGTAGGAACCAGAACCTTTTTTCCACCCATGTATGGCTGGAGTACTTCTGGGATTGTAACAGAACCGTC
This sequence comes from uncultured Allobaculum sp., assembly GCA_910579655.1. Taxonomy (GTDB): domain Bacteria; phylum Bacillota_I; class Bacilli_A; order Erysipelotrichales; family Erysipelotrichaceae; genus Allobaculum. The sequence goes on from CAJTVE010000054.1 coordinate 1,652, forward strand.
TTCTTGCAGATGGTTTTCCAGGAATGCAATCAGCATGCGAGGAGGAGCAACGCAGGTATTGTTCAAAGTATGAGCGTAGTACTTTTTGCCTTTTTCGTCTTTGACACGGATTTTCAGACGACGAGCCTGAGCATCGGTCAGATTGGAGCAGGAACCCACTTCAAAGTATTTCTTCTGTCTTGGGGACCAGGCTTCAACATCGACAGATTTTGATTTCAGGTCAGCCAGGTCACCAGAGCAGCATTCAAGAGTACGAACAGGAATCTCAAGACTTCTGAAGAAATCAACTGTGTTCATGTAGAGTTTCACGAACCAGTCAGCAGATTCTTCTGGCTTGCAGATAATAATCATTTCCTGTTTTTCGAACTGGTGAATCCGGTATACACCACGTTCTTCAATACCATGAGCACCTTTTTCCTTACGGAAGCAAGGGGAATAGGAAGTCAGTGTATAGGGTAATTCTTTTTCATCCAGGATCTGGTCGATGAAGCGGCCAATCATGGAATGTTCGGAGGTTCCGATCAGATACAAGTCTTCACCTTCGATCTTGTACATCATGCCGTCCATTTCGGCAAAAGACATAACGCCTGTAACAACGTTAGAACGGATCATATATGGTGGAATGACATAAGTAAATCCACGATCAATCATGAAGTCACGTGCATAAGAGAGGATAGCTGAATGTAATCTGGCAACATCTCCCAGCAGGTAGTAGAAACCATTCCCAGCAACACGTCTGGCGGCATCTAAATCGATTCCGCTCAGAGATTCCATAATTTCAGTGTGATAAGGAATTTCAAAATCAGGAACAACTGGTTCACCGAAGCGCTGGAGTTCGACATTTTCGCTGTCGTCTTTTCCAATCGGAACGGATGGATCAATCATATTTGGAATCTGCATCATTGCTTTGGTTACAGATTCTCTTAACTCATCTTCTTTTTTTGCGAGTTCTGCAATCTGATCTCCAAGATCTGCAGTCTCTTTCTTCGCTGCTTCCGCTTCTTCTTTTTTACCCTGTCCCATCAGCATACCAATCTTCTTGGATGCGTTTTTGCGCTGGGAACGAAGTTCGTCAGCCTGCTGCTGTGTGCGGCGTAAAGCGGCATCATCACAGATCACTTCATCAACAAGGTGAAGCTTGTGATCCTGAAACTTCTTGCGCATATTCTCTTTGACAAGATCCGGGTTTTCGCGGACAAATTTCAAATCGAGCATTCTAATCTCCTTTTACTTACTCAATAATTTATCACTGAACAAAATCGGTAGCAAACTGGGCAGGTTCATAAGTTCAACCAACTGTAAAAAATGCTTTCGCAGTCGATGAATCCTGATCGTTCTATCAACAACCGTCAGCTGAGTCCTCAGGAATTGTTGAAGATATCGAAAATTTAACAGATCCGCCAGACTACAGCGATTCAGTTCAGTCTGGCTGAATCAGCAGCCAAATTTGCGTTGAAGTCATAGTCTTATTGTCTCAGATTCGCAAAACTGGTTCCGTTGGATGACCAGTATATTGTTCGGGTCGATTTCTGAATCCTTGAATCGGATCGATATTCTGATCCCTGGTTCTGGAATTTCTGAAATCCGATATAAATCCGATTCTATAAATCCGGCTCAAAGTCTGTAAGGAACGAAATCGGAAAGCCATATTCTTTCCATCTGATTCAGAATCTGCCAACAATAGGCAGATGGAAGAAAACAGGCAGCTGAATAAGCCGATCATTTCTCATGCAATCTGATCTTATCTTCTATTGGAAAGCTGATTCGTATGAATTCAGAAACCGATCGATCGGATTCAGATCGGAATGATCGTTCTTTCATCGAGGGTACGACTTTCGCAGCTCCATTCTGAATAAAATCAGAAGAGTCAGAAGTATTCATAGGAGAAATCCTCAGAATTGGGGATAGTGGATTGCAGATAATCAGACGCCTGATCCGATTCTTATTTCTTCTGGCATACGAAAATCAGACAACTTTATTTCCATTCACAGGAAAAAGAGGATCAAAAGAATAAGTTGTCTGCCAAATTTCGGAGTGATCAGACCGATTTTCGAATCGATTTTGAGATGTCAGACAACTTCTGAACAACTTGGGAGACGACTTGATCGGACTTTTCCCATCTATTTTCAGAGTTGTCTGACTTTTCATATTGCCATCAGATCCAGTTTTCTCCTGATCATCTGAATAGCACCCGATGATCAGTCAACTTCATATCGATAATCTTCCTTTCATAGGACAGGGACGGGAATAAGCTTCTGAATATCCCGAAAACCAGGCAGATTTTTTTCTTTGCTGGTGATTTCTTCCTCTGTCGGATCCAGTCAATTTCTAGTTTTATCCTCTAGTCGCCCCATCTGATCTCCTATCGGATCAAGAGCAAAACAGGCAGTTTGAGAGGATTTACTTCTGAATGATTCATAGGAAAAGCAAAAATATTGATCCAATCTTCTCTTTTTCTGACCAATTCATCGTCAAAACCCTCAAAAGAAGGAATAAAAAGCCAAAAACGACTTGAATAATTAGGGATTTAAACCTGATTTTCCGTTATCCAGGCCGTTTTCATTGATCGAAACGTCTAATTCTCCCTCTTCATCCCGATTCCTACAGCACTTTCCTGTTTTATTCTCGATCTGGCTGCCGTTTCTTCTCATTTCTGCTCATCCGTCACCAGAATTCATCCTTTATTTGGGAAATTTACTTCGTTTGATGCCACCCCTTGATCAAAACCGGCCCAAGCTGATCAAAATCAGCCTCAAACTGACTTTTCAGATCGATATTTAAGGTCATCATTGGTTATAAACAACCAGGATCCTTTCATACAAATTCCATTCACATATTCTTAAAATCCGATATAAAATGGGATCTTTTACAGCCATGACCGTATTCAGCAGCTACCACAAGGAGTGAGAGGCTGTCTTTCCGGCATCGGAAATCCGATATTTTTTCTAGATGGATGTGAATTCATTCCATTTTCAGAGTTATTCCTGACAAACTCTTCGATTGATCAAATCAGCCAGGGATATGATCACTCAGATTTTGTCTCAAAACAAAGTCTGAAATAGGTGAATTCTCATCTAAAATACGCAATTCTAAAATAGGAAAAATTCAAACTGTTCCGATTTTAACTCTTTTTGATCTGATTTTTCTCCAGTAGGATCCGATTTTTATTTTTAAGCTTTCTTCAATTGAGTCAAAAACCTGATCTGTCATGACCTTCAAGAAAATCTCTTCTATAAATCACCTTAAAAAATCACCTTAAAAATATCGCTTTTCAGGACTTTTTGCAGTTTTGAAAAAGTCAGATTGACCAGGCAGATCTCTGCTTTGCGACGGTATGTCTCTTTATTGTCGATCCGGTTGATCCATCTGTTCATCTTGTTCCTGTCTTTGATCAAATGGCTAAAGATTGAATTCGAAAGGATTGCGGCCGCCCCCTTCAAAAGAGCGGATAATTCATAGATCCATATAGAAATGACTATTGAATGAGATACTCTCTCTCGAGCCAGACTCTGATCTTCAATCTTCCTTTCAGCCAGAAAATCACTCCATCAATCCAAGTTCATCCTTATTGACTTGGCACATTCCTTTCCGTCTGGACCGGAAAGGATGGAAACGGAAAGATCGATGTTTGAATGATGATTGGAATGAAATTATGAATCTGGTAGAAGCAATTGGCTTGTCATCTTCTCAAAATCACTTTTGGAAACTCATCTGATTGGTCAGATTTTCAAATTTATGAACTATTCCTGAATACGGATCCAAGTCTGTTCAGGTTTGTGCCATTCTTCTCAAATTCTGAATATCGAATGATCAATTCCTATTGGTCTAAGAATAAAAAAAGAAGGAATCTCTTATAGATAAAGAGGTTCCTTCAATTGCAATATTTTAAGAGTAAGTCTAATGTATGAATTTCAGATCAAAACAATCAGATGGATACTCTCGCGATCTGACTCCATCTGAACGGAGATCTGATTGGATCTGATCTGTGCTGAAATTTTGAAATTCATATTTTCAGGCTGAAATTGACGCGTTTATTCTTCGGTTTCTTCAATTCCATCCATTGGATGTTCAATCTGAGACTGTCCTTCATTGAATTCATCGACCGGAACAGTCACATCTTCCATCTGTTCTTCTCTGGCTTTTGTCAGAGTCGTCAGATCATCAGGCATACCATCTGGGGCAGGAAGTGCAGTCAGATTGGAATTCGATTTTTCAGATTCTGATTCTTCGTGATCTGTCAAGGCAACACGATTCACCTTGTCATTTTCGCCTAAGCGAATGACGCGGACACCCTTCGTATTCCGGCCCTGGACTTTTACATCTTTCAGGTGAACACGAATCATCTGGCCAGAATTTGTAACGATCATGGCATCTTCATCGCCGCCTACCGCTCTAAAGGCCACCAGTGGTCCAGTGACTTCAGAAGTCTGCAAAGTCTTGACGCCCTTCGTACCACGGTCTGTTAAACGGTATTCAGAGATTGGGCTTCGTTTGCCATATCCATTTTCAGATAAGGACAGAACAGTTTCTCCCTGGCTTGATAAAGCCATACCCACAACTTTGCCTTCACTGCCAAGATCAATTCCCTTAACCCCCGCTGCCGAACGGCCCATCAGACGGATTTTGGATTCATGGAAACGGACTGCATAGCCATTATCGCCGGCAAGCAGAACTTCCTCATCGCCGCTTGTTCCCCGTACAAAAGCCAGAGAATCGCCTTCGTTAAGCGAAATGGCAATCTTGCCCGTTCGGTTGATGTTCTTGAATTCTGAGATTGGAGTTCGTTTTACGGTACCGTTAGTGGTTACGAACAATAAGGTTTCAGCATCGTCTTCCTGATTGTATGGGAGAATAGCTTCAACTTTTTCGCTATCCTGAAGAGGTAGGAAGTTGACAATCGGCGTTCCTTTCGCAGTACGGGAACTGATTGGAAACTGGAAGCCGCGCATCCGATAAACTCGGCCAGTATTGGTAAAGAACAACAGGTAATCATGGTTATTGAGGCTGACCATGAAATCAATTGTATCTTCATCATTCAGAGAAATACTGCGAATTCCCTTACCTCCACGGTTCTGGGTGTGGTAAGTGCTTGTTGGCGTAGATTTGAGATAACCAGAATGCGTTAAGGTCATGATGATATCTTCTTCTGGAATCAGATCCTCATCAATGACATCGAAGTTGCCTTCAATAATTTCAGTCCGGCGTTCATCCCCGTATTTCGCCTGAATATCATCCAGGTTATCGCGGATAATGCCTAAAACACGGTCATGGTTAGCCAGAATGTCTTTTAAGTCAGCAATCGTAGCCAGCAGAGCATTGTATTCATTTTCAAGCTTATCGCGTTCCAGTCCGGATAAACGACGGATCTGCATCGCCAGGATGGCTTTGGACTGAAGATCATCCAATCCAAAAGCTTCGTTCATATCAGCAATCAGACCTGCTTCTTCTTTACGGGAAGAACGGATCATATGAATAACTGCATCCAGATTGTCTAATGCAATGCGCAGACCTTCCACAATATGCAGCCGTTCCTGCGCTTTTTTCAGTTCAAAGCGAGTCTTGCGGACGATGACATTGGTTTGGTGATTCACATAATCAATAATCATTTCCCGGATCGTCAGCTGTTTTGGACGGCCATTTTCCAGAGCCAGCATGTTGATGCCAAAAGTAGACTGAAGCTGGGTTTCACGGAACATCTGGTTAATGACAACATCTTCCTGGACGTCCTTTTTCAGATCCATAACGATGCGCACCCCTTCACGGTTGGATTCATCGTTGAGGTAAGTGACGCCCTGGACCTTCTTTTCCCGGATGACTTCCGCCATCTTTTCGTACATCTTCATCTTGTTGACGCCATAGGGGATTTCATAGTAGATAATCCGTTTTTTGCCATTGGCCAGCGTCTCAACCCGGTATTTCGCGCGGATTGTGATTGATCCACGACCCGTTTCATAAGCTTCCCGAATGCCCTTACGGCCTAAGATAATACCGCCAGTCGGGAAGTCAGGTCCGGGCAAGTATTCCATCAGTTCCGGAACACTGATCTGAGGATCATCCATCACGGCTTTAATCGCCGCGACAACTTCATTGAGGTTATGAGGAGGAATGTTGGTTGCCATACCAACCGCAATTCCCACTGCTCCATTTAAAAGCAGGTTAGGAATGCGGCTTGGCAAAACAACAGGTTCCTGGTCATCCCCATCATAGGTTTCAATAAAATCGACGGTATCCTTGTTCAGGTCTGCAACCATTTCGGTTGAGATCTTGGACATACGGGCTTCAGTGTATCGCATGGCAGCTGCGCCATCGCCATCGAGAGAACCAAAGTTACCATGGCCATCGACAAGCGGGTAGCGATACGAGAAGTCCTGGGCCATACGGACCATCGCTTCATAAACGGCAGTATCTCCATGTGGATGATACTTACCGATAACATCACCAACGATACGCGCCGATTTTTTATGCGCGGATCCAGGTGTCATATTCAATGTGGACATTGCATACAGAATCCGGCGGTGCACCGGTTTCATGCCATCGCGGACATCCGGGAGGGCACGCTGTACGATAACGGACATGGAGTAATCCAGAAAGGAATCCCTCATCTCCTTGCAGATTTCAATGTCTTCTACGACATCATAACTGCCTTTTCCGTCGTCATTGATTTCGTCTGCATCTTCTTCAGGCAAAATCTCTTCGTCGGGATTGAGGTTTTTGTTCTGATCGTCAGCCATTTTCTCCTCCTTCTTTATAAGTCAAGCGTTGCGTATTCCGCGTTATCCTGGATGAACTCTTTACGCGGTTCTACGTCTTCACCCATTAACATCGAGAACACACCATCCGCTTCCATCGCATCGTCAATGGTGATGCGTTTCAAAATACGGCGGGCAGGATCCATGGTTGTCTCCCAAAGCTGTTCAGCATCCATTTCACCCAGACCTTTATAGCGCTGGACTTTATACCCCTCTTTGAATTCAGCACGCAGGCGGTCCATTTCCTGCTCTTTGTAGGCATATTCAACGCGTTTGCCTTTCTGAATCTTGTAAAGAGGTGGTTGGGCGACATAGACATAGCCGCCTTCAATAACAGGGCGCATAAATCGATATAAGAACGTAAGCATCAGCGTTGCAATATGACTTCCATCGACATCGGCATCGGTCATGATGATGATCTTGTGGTAACGCAGTTTGGAAACATCGGTCGTTTCACGAAAACCGCAGCCAAAGGCAGTAATCATGGAGTTGATTTCAGCATTTTTGAAGATGCGGGCATCTCTGGCTTTTTCAACGTTCAAAATCTTACCGCGCAGCGGCAGGATAGCCTGCGTACGGGCATCCCGGCCCATCTTGGCCGAGCCGCCGGCGGAGTTCCCTTCGACGATGTAAATTTCGCATTCGCTTGGATCCTTGCTGGAGCAGTCAGTCAGCTTGCCAGGCAGTGAAGTGATGCCATCCAAAGCGGATTTGCGCTGAACGGCTTCACGGGCTTTGGCAGCAGCCATCCGGGCCCGGCCGGCCGTTAATCCTTTTTCAACAATAGCGCGCGCTTCTGTTGGGTTTTCTAAAAGGAAGCGTTCTAACTGTTTGGAGAAAATCTGGGAAACGACCTTGCGGACTTCACTGTTGCCCAGTTTGGTTTTGGTCTGGCCTTCAAACTGTGGATCCGGGTGTTTGATGGAAACAATGGCTGCCAGACCTTCTTTGACATCCTCCTGGGAAAGGGATTCATCTTTTTTAATCAGATTATTCTCTTTCCCATACTTGTTTAATACACGGGCAAGTGCACTGCGGAAGCCTTCTTCGTGATAGCCGCCTTCGTGGGTGTTGATGTTATTGACGAAGGAATAAATCTGATTCTGGAAATCTTTGTTATACTGAAGGGCAATTTCGACTAAGATGCCATCCATTTCACCTTCGGCATAGATCACTTTGTCACTGAGGACTTCTTTGCCGCGGTTGAGAAATTTCACATATTCAATGATTCCGCCTTCGTATCTGTATTCACGGCAAACCGGATTTTCTTCACGGTTATCGGAAAGCGTTAACGTCAGGTTCTTGTTCAGGAATGCCAGCTGACGCAGACGGGTGTTCAGGGTTTCAAATTCAAAGTGTGTGGTTTCTTTAAAGATCGTTGGATCTGGTTTGAAGCGCACAGTTGTACCAGTACGGTCTGTTGTCCCGATCTCTTTGAGTGGAGCAACGGTTTTACCGCCGTTTTCAAAGCGGACATAATATTTCTTACCATCCTGCTCAACAAAAACTTCCAGCCAGCTGGACAGTGCGTTTACAACTGAGGCACCAACACCATGCAGACCACCAGAAACCTTATAGGCGCCGCCGCCGAATTTACCACCAGCGTGTAAGACAGTCATAATGGTTTCGACAGCACTGATGCCTGTGGTTTTATGAATGCCTACTGGCATACCACGCCCATTATCGTGAACGCAGATCACATCCCCCTCTTCAATGGTGACATCAATCCGGTCAGCATAGCCGGCAAGGGATTCATCGATACCGTTATCGACAATTTCCCAGACCAGATGATGCAGACCGCGTCCGGATGTCGAGCCAATATACATCCCTGGGCGCATGCGGACCGCTTCCAGGCCTTCAAGGACCTGAATATCGTTGGCCGTGTATGAATGGCTGACGTGAATGGCTTCATTTTCAAGCTTGTCAAACTCAAGCACCGACGCATGCAATTCCCTGTCCGCAGCCTCTTTGGATGCTGCCTCTTCAGGCGTCATCACTTTAGCGACAGCTTGGGATTGAGTATTGGCAGGAGTGTCGGTTGCAGGTGAAGTCGTCTGGTTTTTTAAATCGGTTTCAGACATCGTAAATACCCTCCTTCATGACTCCGTGGTCAACTGTATAAAAACGGACTGGCCGCTTGAACCAGCTTGGTGAAACAGGTTCGGCGGTCGTAATAAAAATCTGAATTTCTTCAGGCAGAGAAGCAATCAATCCGGCCCGACGTGTTTCGTCGAGTTCGGAAAAGACGTCATCCAGCAATAACACTGGATTCTGGCCGGTCTTGGCCTGAATCACCTGGCAAAGGCCAATCTTCAAAGCGAGCACAATGGAGCGTTTCTGCCCCTGGCTTGCCGTCTGGGTCACGAGCTTATCATTGAGATAAAATTCCAGATCATCTTTGTGAATTCCAACGGCCGTTGTTTTCATCTGCTTGTCTTTCAGGCGGGTTTTCTGATACGCTTCGGTCAGCTGCTTTTTAATCTCATCCATACCAAGGCTTGGATCGACACACGTCTTGTAGCGGATGGACAGCTTTTCTCTGCCTTCTCCGAAATAGGGAAAAACAGCTCTCGCTTTTTCTTCGAGCAGCTGGATAAAGGCATAGCGCTGGGCGATCAGAACCGCCTGTTCTTCGATCATCTGATCGGTAATGGTGGACAATAAAACATCATCCACGCGAAAGCTTTTTAAAATGGCTGAACGCTCTTTTAAAAGCTTATTGAAACGACCTAACCTGGTCGTATAGGAACGGGAAAGTTTCACCAGCTCCATATCGACGAACTTTCGTCTTTCTTTGGGTGGTTCAGAAAAAATCTGCAGATCATCTGGCGAAAAAAGGACGGCGTTTAAAATGCCGACAAAATTCGAGAAGGTCTGCACCGGTTTATCATTGCGAAACAGATATTTTTTCCCCTGAGAAAAGATCATTTTTAAAGATTCGACTCTTCCTTTATTTTCAATCGTGGCCTCCAGGCGGAATAATTCCTGGCCATGACGGATGAGAGAAGGAGTCTTGGACGTTCGCCAGGAACGCAGGTGAGACAGGAAATAGATGGCTTCAATCAGATTGGTTTTTCCCTGGGCATTGCGGCCCATCAGGATATGGATAGTGTCCGGGTCAAAAGAAAAAGAAGCCGTTTCAAAGTTTCTGTAGTCAGAAACATTCAGCTTCTGTACGTTCATTCAATTTCGATGCGGATGCCGCCTGCTTCAACGACATCGCCGCTGCGCAGCTTTTTACCGCGCCGGTTTTCGGGTTCGCCATTGACCAGGACTTCGTTTTCAGCCAGCCAGCTTTTAATCTGGCCGCCAGACTGAATGACATCGCAAGCCTTCAGAATCTGCTGAAGGGTAATATATTCATCTTTAAGAGTAAACTTCATTCGTTTGCTAAATACTTCCATCCAGGAATATTCAGCTTTCCTCCTTTCAATCATGAAAAATCAGAATCGATCGGTCAGAAAACTGTTTTTCCTGCGATCTTTCCAATCTGCATTTCTCATACGCTTTCCAAAGACAACCACAAATTGTCGACTGTCCTGAATAAGCGGCATCAATCAAATTCCACCCATTTCAAACTGAATCTTTCGTACTTCCACGCAAAGACATTCTTTGGACTCCAGGATGAATCCTCTTCTTGTGGAGAAGCAAAGAGCGGGTGTTTCATTTGCGCGCTCTTTTCCTCATTAAATTATAACAAAATAGGCCTGTAATTTCCACAGGCAGGAAAATCAGTCGGGGATTCACAGGAATACTCCTCCATAAAAAAAGGCGTCCAGCGACTTGCAGGGCGTCTTTTTTTGAAGATTCGTAAATTTTTGGGTCGTTTAAACGTTGGAACGGATTGGAACGATGACCATGGTCAGTGTCGGATCATCGGGATTGGTAATTTTAATCGGACGCAGCTCACCCGTGAAGTCGAGTTCGACCTGATCACTGGAACGAAGTCCTCTTAACGCTTCAATCATCAGTTTGGCATTAAACGAAACGGTGATATCTTCACCCGTGTAGGTCAGATCAGTAAAAACCTGCTTGCAGGAACCGACCTCACTGGACAGTACCCGCATGCCAAGACCTTCCGCTGAGCATTTAAACTGCACGGGGACAACCGTTCCAGTCTGGGAACTGGCTGCACTGGTGTAAATGGAAGTCCGGTTGAGCATGCCTTCTAAATCTGCAGCACGCATTTTCAGAGTGGAGATATATTTGGTAGGAATAATGCGGGTCGCATCCGGGAAGTTTCCTTCATACAGAGTGATCTGCATCAGGGTATTCTCAAAAATGAACTGGGCTTTCCGGCGATCGCAATACATATCCACCGTTTCCACATTGCCCAAAGATTTGGTCACTTCCCCAAGCGGCCCAGTTGGCACCGTAATGCGACAGACGGCATCCGTTTCCACGGGCACAACCTGGCGCGCTAAACGAATCGAGTCCGTTGCGGTTGCCGCAATGCGGCCATCGGCTATTTCCAGGTTGATTCCCTGGAGAACCTGGCGGGAGTTTCGCTCACTGGTTGCATAGGCGCAATGTTCATAAATACTTTTTAAAACTTCAGTTGGCAGCTCGACATGGTTTTCCGGACGGGTTAATGGCTGAATGACATATTCACTGCCCGGTTTGCCAACAAGCTCGAAGTTGCCATCTGGTCCCGTCAGCAATAAGGCCTGGCCATCTGGCGAGTTTACAGAAATCATTTCTCCAGTCATGCGGCGGATGAGTTCGAGCAGCATGCGGGCTTCAATCACTAGTGAACCTGTCTGGCTGATTTCCAGCAGGTTTTCTTCATCAGGCATAATCACAGTCTGAATCGTAAAGTTCGTATCGGATCCAGTCAGAACCATCATATTGTCTTTGACCTGGATGAGGATACCGTTGAGCATTTCCATTGGGGAGTGGACAGCAACTCCTCGAGCAACCAGAGCAAGACGATCCAGAAAATAAGAACGACGAATGGTGAATTCCATGGAAGGGTCCCTTCTTTCTTTATAAGAATAAAGCTTAATAATAATAAGGGCGGGGATAGTGGGGATAAAGGCCAGAAACCCCGCATAGGTTTAGGAAAATGAAGAAAAAATGGATGGGGATGGGGCGGGGAGACATTGTGGACAATCGCAAAGGTCGTTGTGGATGTTTAAAATTTCCGCCTTTTTGAGTGGTTTGAGTCATCATATGACCTCAAAATGTCAGAAAAATGTCATAGCTGGTAAAAAGATCAATTTGTCAGTCAACCTCTTGGACAATTTTTAAAAAGAAGTCAACTCAAAAGCTGTTTGGTCAGGGATTTTTCCAGATCCCTGTTTTTTCACTTTCTCGTCCTTCCTTTATCTACGCCATACTCCAGCTTTTCGTCCGATTTTCCCATTTCTTTTTCAAAGATTAGGTGTGTTTCTTGAGTGATCCTTTGACTCTCTTCTTATCCTCCAGTCAGAAAGTGAATCCGACACGAAAGAATGACATCAGATCATCCATAATCATCAATAATAATCCATAATATAGGAAGATCGCTTTTTCTGTTTATCTCTTCCATATTAATAAATGCCATTAATAAATGCCGTTGATAGATGCCAAACTTTGCAGATCTAAGTGGATAAAACGAAGTGGGAGCAAAAGAAGAAACACAAAAGCAGGATCAGAACATCCAATCCCCAATTCAATCCCCCATCCAGCAGGGGATGGGGATAAGTTGTGGATAAACAAAAACAGGGGGATAACTTTCCCAAAGGCCCAGATCAGAAAGTCTGGTCAGCCAGATCGCACTCAATCCAGCTGTATCCCCAAAGATGGGGGAAAGCAAGGGAAGAAAAGCAGGTTTCAATCAGGCCAAGAGCTTTTTTGGCTTGCCAAATCCCCCAAATTCGGTGGATATCCACCGATGATTTTGCAGTTACCCACATTCAACGTTGCAGATCATCAAATCGATCTGCAATCAGCCATTGATTTTTCGTTTGATGGTTTCCACAGCGTCTTTCCAGGCACTGTCGTTTTGAATCATTTTGCGGCATCGAGAGCAGTTGGAAGAAATCGTGGTGTGATCTCGACCACCCATCTGGACTCCAATTTCCGCATAGGACATTTTCAACATGTCACGCATCAGATAGATACAGATCTGTCTAGCCTGGGTGATTTTTTTCTGGCGGCTTTTTCCTTCCAGATCCTGATAGGAAAGACCATAGAAACGAATCACCGCTTTTTTAATGCTTTTTGCATCGAGTTCTTCAGGCTCAGCCAGCATCGGTTCATCCTTTAAAACCCCCATCGCAAACTTCATGGAGATGCATGGTGGATTAAATAAGGTGGCATTGAAAATCAGCCGGTTGAGCACACCTTCGAGCGCGCGGACGTCATCACTGTAACTGCGGGCCAGAAAATCGAGAACATCTTCTTCAATATCAATGACATCTTCATGGCCTTCAATTTTCTTGAGCAGAATCCGTTTGGCCGTTTCCGCCCCTGGCTTGGAAATATTAACAATCAGACCGGAGGAGAACCGGCTGATTAAACGCCTTGTCAGCGTGGGGATTTCCGAGGGATGAGTATCCGAAGTGAGGATGATCTGTTTTTTCTGGTGGATGAGCTCATTAAATACAGTAAAGAAAACTTCCTGGCAGCTTGCTGAGCGCAGGTTTTGAATATCATCGATCAAGAAATAATCACAGTCGAGCAGACAGTCTTTAATGGCATCCACCGAATTGGAGGAGTCATTGTTTTTGGTGCGCATCGCTTCAAGAAGCAGGCTGACCAGATCACCAGCATACAGGTAAATCACCTTGGACTGTGGTCTTGTGCGGGCCAGCTCGTTTCCGATGGCATTGAGAATGTGCGTTTTTCCAAGACCGGAGTTTCCATATAAAAGAAGCGGGTTAAACATGCCATAGGTCTTAGGCGTACAGACCGCCTGACAGGCTGCTAAAGCTTCCTGGTTGCTTGGACCTTTGACAAAGGAATCAAAGGTGTAGGCAGGATCGAAGCCCCGGCCAATCAGGCGGTTTGTTTTTTGTTTCAGTGCTTCTTCGGGCATCATCTCTTCCATTTCTTTCTGGGAGATGAGAAGGATCTTCAGCGACGACCCCCAGATTTCAGAAAGGGTATCTTGGAAAAGCTGCAGATTTCCTTTGATCAGGTTGGTGGCGATGACCGTCCGGCAGGAGATATAGGCGTTTCCGCCTTCAATTTTGAACAGCGAGGATTTCTTGATCCAGGTCATGGCCCCGGCATCAAAGAAGCCGCTTTTTTCGATCAGATCCAGTGTCTGAGTCCAGTATTGAGAGTAAGAAGAATCCATAAATCTGCATCCTTTCTTAGATTTCAATTCTACAAGATTTTAACTTGTTTTCGAAGAGTTCTACAGTCGATGGGGGAGAGCGGGGGAAAGAAGATGTGGATAACCCAATTTGAAAAGTTCTCCACAATGTGGATAACTCATGAAGAACTTGTGACTTACCCCCCTTAAAAACTGAGTTATCCACATTATCTGCAAGGGTGGTTTCGCGATAGGTTTCGGCTTAAAGACCACTTATCCCCAATATCCCCATTGGGGAAAACTTTCTGATTTTCAGATCTTGCAGATGCGGGGGATAACATGGGGAAAACGGGCGATTTTCGGCAGATTTTTTGGGGATAACTTGCAGAAGTTTTGAAGTCAGTTTGCTTTTTTGGGGAAATCTGGTGGATAACCCGCGGTTTTCCCTCATCGGACTGGGTGGTTGTCTGAAGTCTAGATAAGACGTCTGATAACTTAAAAAATCACCTAAAATTAAACATCAGACAACATTGAATTCACACAAAGATGAATTTATATTAATGGATAAATAAAGTAAAAAAGCAAATTCCCCTAAACAAATAACTTCGTATTATTAAAATTATTCACATAATTTGGCTAAATATGGTTAGTAAAAGGATAAAGGCCGAAAATCCAGTGGTTTTCATTGGTTTTGACAGTCTAACAGCATCTAAAGGGACTTTCAACTCCCCATTTTGAAGAGATTTGGGGATCGCTTCTCAACCCCATAAAGGGTGGATTTTTGAAGTGGATAGGGGATAACTGGGGATTCGTGCAAGAATCCAGCTGTCCCCAGAACTTCTTCACTTCCTTCTCCTGTTTTTTTCATCCTATTTCCTTGACCGCACTTCGTTGTCCTCCTTTCTTTGGGGATATCCACATCAAATGGGGGATAAGTGGGAAACAAAAAGAGAGGTCCATGAGCAGATTAGAGACAAACCCACTGGGCAGTTCAAATCCAGCGAATGGACGATTTCATTGAGCAGCCAGAGTCAGGAAAAGAGTGGGATGGCAAAGCCGGAGGAAAATTGAGGTTATCCCCATCAAATGGGGGATAACTTGCAGATCGAAGGTTGGGCAGGATGGAAAGAAAAAGAAAAGACGCCTGACGGCGTCCTGGTTTCTGTTGAGGAGTGGTAGAAGATGCGGTGGATTACTCAGCGGTCAGGATCTGAATAAATTCCCGCCAGTCATTGGTTTTCAATAAGCGCAAAGTCTTTTCCACATTAGAAAAAGTATCGATGACTAGATCGAAGACGTTGCGAAAGCGCGGCATATCCTGTTCACGGATTCCGATTAATAAAACAAAGTTTACATATCGTCCATTCCAGTGAATGGGGACATCATTGTGCAAGACGGCAATAAATGAAGAGCGCGGGGGCTCAGCCATGCTGTGGGGGATCGCGCAATGATCGGTGAATGCTGTGCTGGAAATCTGTTCTCTGGCCAACACATCTTCTGTGAAGGTTTCGTCGCAGCATCCAAGATCAGCCGCTTTGCCTGAAAGAAAGCGAATGACTGCTTCGGGCGAGTTTCCGGCATCCACATTGCGAAAATAGAGCTGTTCGCGAAAGATCGTCAACAGGAAGGTGATGATCTCCATACGTAAGCGCAGGTGGTGGATATGATTGATTTCATTGCGGATCGCATGGATATCCTGTCTGGATAGAATCGGATTGACGAAAACCACATTCTTACGGCCAAACGCGAAGGGCGTTGTGGAGATGATCATCTCGGCTTCATCTACATCATCTGGTGTGATTTCACTAAACGGAGCCTTTTTTAGAAGATGCAGTTCTTCGCCAAACGAATAATGAAGATCATGAAGCAGCTGGTCATCAAAGCCAAAGAAAAAGAAGAAAAAAACGTCTGCGTGCACTTCGCCGCCAGGCCCGCAAAGAACTGTCTGAAGAAGACCCAGCGCTTGCCGCTCAGGTGGCTGCAATCGAAGAAAACGAAACGGCAGTGCAAACCAGTGCCGCCTGATCAGAGAAATACGTTACGGATCAACAATCTGACGCGCTGGCCGCAAAAGAACTGAATCCAGATCCAACAAATTTAAAATTACAGATTTATCCATAGACCAATCAAATAGATCGAATAGATCGGATATTGATTAAACCAAAAACTTATCCACAACGTATCCACCAGATCTGCACCTTCAATGTGGATCCAGGAGGATTTTGCCCATTGCATACGAGTGCTCAGCCTGCCAACAAATATTCCGACAAAGTCAAAGGAATATCATCGATGGATTTATGCACTTGTCATGCCTGTGCAGGCCCAGTTCAGAAAGTAGAGAAAAGAAAATGCAAGATATCAATATGGTTGCCATGCAGGTCATCATGAATGCCTGCAGTGGCCGTGACAAAGTTGACGAAGCGCTTGAAGCAATGGCCGAAAATGATTTCGACCGCGCTTCCATTCTGTTAGAGGAAGCCGATCAGGATCTGTTAAAAGCCCACGTTGCGCAGACCAGCATGATCCAGTCCCAGGCCGCTGGCAATCACACCGAATATTCCCTGTTATTTATTCACGCCCAGGATACCCTGATGACATCCAACTCTGAAATGCGCATCGCCAAAAACGTATTGCCTGTATTTATTAAACAGTCCCAGATGATTGAACAGATGAGAAAAGGAGCATAACGACTATGAGTAAACCATTAAATAAACCATTCCCAGAAGGATTCTTATGGGGCGGCGCAACCGCTGCCAATCAGATTGAAGGTGCCTGGAATGAAGGCGGACGTCTGCCTGCTGCCGGTGACTTTGCGATCCATCTGCCAAAAGAAGAACGCTCGAAAATCAATGGCGAAATGTACAAAGACGTCAACGTTGAACAGATCGCCCGCATTGAAGCCCATCCGGAAAACTACAATCTTGCCAAACGACGCGGCAATGATTTCTATCATCATTACAAAGAAGACATCGCTTTGATGGCTGAAATGGGGTTTACCGTATTCAGAATGTCGATCTCCTGGAGCCGCATTTATCCAAATGGTGAAGACGAAACACCAAATGAAGAAAGTCTGGCCTTCTATGATGCCGTCTTTGATGAATGCAAGAAATACGGCATTGAACCGCTTGTTACGCTCGACCACTTTGACGTCCCTTTGGATCTGATCAAGAAATACTCCGGATTCAAGAGTCGTGAAACCATTGATGCATTCGAAAAATACTGCCGCACTGTCTTCACCCGCTACAAAGGGAAAGTCAAATACTGGCTGACATTCAACGAAATCAACTGCGTTCTCACCAATCCCTATGCCTGCTCTGGCGTATTGCTCAATGATCAGAGTGAAAGAACTTATGAACTGGTCTACAACGTTTCTCACAACCAGTTTGTGGCTTCCGCAAAAGCGGTAATTGCCGCTCATGAAATCGATCCAGAAATGAAAGTTGGCTGTATGCTGTGCCGTCTGGAAAACTATGCGGAATCCACAAAACCTGAAGATGTGCTGCAGTGCATGTTCGAAGACCACTTCAACTATTTCTATACAGACGTTCAGGCCAATGGTGAATATCCATACTATATAGACCGCTTCTTCCATGAGCACAACATCACAATCAACATGGAACCAGGCGATCTGGAAATTCTGAAAAAAGGGGCTGTCGACTTTATCTCCATCTCCTACTACATGACTTATGTAGCCCGCTACAAAAATCAGGACATCATCGAACCAACCGGTTCGCTGGTTGCTGTGATCAAAAATGAAAACCTCGAAATGTCCGAAGCCGGCTGGCCAATTGATCCGGTTGGATTCCGTGTCAGCCTCAACCGCATCTATGACCGTTATAAAAAGCCAATCTTCATTGCGGAAAATGGCCTTGGCAGTACGGACCATCCAGATGAAAATGGTTATGTTCGTGATGACGACCGCATCGAATACATGGCTGCCCATGTACACGAGATGTGTCAGGCGATTGAAGATGGTGTTGATGTCTTTGGTTATGCATGGTGGGGGCCAATGGATCTGGTCTCTTCTGGAACCAGCGAAATCTCCAAACGCTATGGCATGATCGGTGTCGATGCGGATGACTATGGCAATGGTACCTACAATCGTTTCAAGAAGAAATCCTTCTACTACTACAAGAAACTCATTGCTTCCGGTGGTGTAGACCTGGAAAACAATATCGGTGATGAACCACTCGATGATTTCACGCTTGGTCATGAGCTGACCATTTACAAACCCGTTCAGGCATAACGATCAACGCGAATAACGAATAATCAGTACTAAAAAGAGGTTCCAGACATTACTCGCAAGTCATTTTCCATAGAGTTTCAATAGATTCTCAACTCGCTTAGTTCTCGACAGGTTGGAAATTCCTCCTTTGTTTCATCCCGTTGAATTCTTCATCTCATTGAAAAATTTCCATCCATTCTGTCAAACAAAAAAGCGCCCGCGGGCGCTTTTTTGTCTATTCAGCACAAACCAGTTTCAAGCTGAAGCAGGAGCAAAGAACAGGTTTGGATCAGGGAGGATACGCGAGAAATTCGCTTGCATTCCTGTCAGTCTGATTCTGGCCTGGTCTGTTAAAGAGAAAGACGAATGACCCATTTAAAAGAAGATCGATTCGAAAGTCTGGATTTAGGCCTGTTCAAGCTGATAAACAATCGAACTCTGACCTGCAGCAGTGATTTCCTTGTCGTTTTCTTCTGGAGCTTTTCCATTGAGGTAGATCTGCTTCCAGGAACCTTGTGGAAGCGTGAACTTGTGGGCTTTGGCATCAGCGTTAATCAGGACCAGCAAGGTTTCCGATCCATCGGCTGCTTTACGCAGGTAAGCCAGTGGATATCCGTCGGTTAAGAATTCAATGCTTCCATTGGCAAGCATTGCGGGATGTTCTTTTCTGAATTGAATCAGGCGTTTCACTTCGTGATAAATCGAGTGTTCATCTTCAATCTGATCGCAGGCGACTGGACGATCTTGGGCCTCATCCATTTTGATGTACAGATCTTTCGCATCAGCAGTGGAGAAACCATCGTTTTTCTCGTGATTCCACTGCATTGGGCTGCGAGACCCTGTGCGGTTAAAGCCACCTTCTTTTGAAGTCAGACCTTCCACATAGCGAAGACCGATTTCATCCCCATAGTAGATAAACGGAGCTCCTGGCATTGTTAACAGGAAATCAAAGGCAATTTTCTGTTCGGCCGGAGTCAGTCGGCGGGCCAGACGGTCCATATCATGGTTGCCAGATGGAATGCAGATCAGGCCTTTACCATTAGTCTTGTTATAGTTTTCGTTGTATTTATCGATGAAATCCTTGATTACACCTTTTCCCTCGCTGGCGAAATACGGATGGTCGCAACGGAAAAGATCATTATAGTGGGATGGACCAAAGTGGAGCAGGAAATCCATATGGAATCCGCCTTTTAAGGATTTATCGGGTTCGCCCCATTCTGAAACCAGTACGGCATCTGGATATTCGGCATCTAAGAAGGTACGAACTTTCTGCCACAGAGCAATGGTTCCTTTTTGATCGGGGTCGTTTTTGACCAGGGAGCCTGCCATATCGACACGGAATCCATCTACACCAAGATCCAGCCAGAAGCGCATCACATCCATCATCGCTTCCAGTGTCTGGCGTGGTCCTTCATCATTCATGGACTGCTGCCAGGATTCTTCCGGTTTGTAGAAACCATAGTTTAAAGCGGGCTGGCCAGAGAAGAAGTTCACCACCGCATTGCCGTCACGATCTGAAATACCACTCAGATAATTCAGACCTTTTGGCGGCAGCCAGACGTTGTCCGTCCATACGTAGCGATCGGTAAATTCGTTCTTTTCTGCTTTCATCGATTCTAAAAACCAGGGGTGTTTGACAGAGGTGTGGCCAGGAACCAGGTCAAGCAGGATTTTCATCCCTCGATCATGGATCGCATCCACCAGTTCTTTGAGATCCTGGTTGGTGCCATAGCGGAGGGCAGTCTGATAATAATCCGCTACATCATATCCGGCATCCATAAATGGCGACTCGAAGCAGGGATTCATCCAGATCGCGTTGCAGCCTAATTCTTTGATGTAGTCCAGCCGGGACTGGATTCCTTTGAAATCTCCAATGCCATCTCCATTGGAATCCTGAAAGGACTGCGGATAGATTTCGTAAAATACCGCATTGTTTAACCATTCAGCCATATTTTTTCTCCTTGGGCTTTCTTTGCCTTGAACTGATCTTTTTGTGGATTCAGGCCGTTTTGGCGGCCGCTTTTTTGATTTATTTTCTTTTTTGATTACGCATCCAGTAAACCATATGGTCAGAAAAGATTCTTCGCGTATTGTGGCAAATACTGATACGATCCTGCTATTGTAAATCCAGCCAGCACCATAGAAAAAACAGACTGAAAAAGAGCAGAAGGGGGCGAAAAGTGTGGAAAGAATCAACCTTAGATAATCAGGAAAGTAGAAGCACACTGTCTATTTTTCCAACAAACCCTTTAAGCATCAATTAAATTTCAT
>CAJTVE010000055.1 GCA_910579655.1 uncultured Allobaculum sp.
GTACGGAAAAGGGATTTGAGGGACGAAGACAATAGCGGCCAGTCTAAACCGCTGGCTGTCATTGCCTGAATACCGAAAATACCCGATTGAAGATACGCTATTGCACTTCCGGTGGGCAAAACTGAACAGACTTGTTTCCGAAAACAGAGTATCCAAAATGACAAACTTCCTGTACTTTCGAGCTATGTCGAGAGTCTATGTCTTCTGATACCGGCAAAAGGAAAACCAAAGACTTTTGAGAAGAAGAGCCCATCCAAGGACATTCAGAAGCAGAAAAGGAACTGAATCCTTACGAAAAAGCCCTTCTGGAACTGAAACAGTCCAAAAAGAATAAGAAGAAGCAGAAGAAACAGCCACTCCGGACCAGCACCGTCCAGGGTGGCTGTTTGGTTTATGTGAGCGATGCCACGCTGGAAAGAAGCGGATGTACATAGATGTATGTATAGACTGGTAGAGGTCAGTCTGTTCTGACTTTATTGCGGCCAAGAGGGAGTGGGGGCGCCTATGTGGTGTCTCATGGATGAAATAGACGATAAAACAGGAGGCGAACTTATGGAACTCAGTCCTTATAATCAAACTGCGATTTTTTACAATGCATTGAAGTTAAAGAATGCAAAGATTCTGGAAGAAGACGAAACAGGAATCATGATCCAGATTCATGACAGTCAAACAGCTCTGGTTCTGCAATCCAATCTGGAAACAGCAAAAATCTGGTTGGACAAACATCCGCCCTGCTCGTTTGATCTGATTTCTCTTTATGGAGATGCGCTTTGTGATCTGTTTTATAGGATTTATGTGATGCAAAGAAATCGCGGCTACAATGAGGAAAAAGAACCTGACGAGTTGGATCGATTAGAACCGAGAGATCAACTGGACCCTGTAAATAAAAGGGATCACGGCACAAACCAGATTGACTTGATGAGCCAGAAGATAACAAGGCTCTTTGGCAAAAGCAAGCTTTTTGTCTGGCCTGAAAATCAAAAAGCAGAATTTGGTGACTTTTCTTTGACATTCAAAACAGCAGGTCTTTCAGATTTTTCATGGATTCGAAGTCATTATGATCTGGTCAGTGACGATGAATTGAAAGAAGATCTTGAAGATGGCCGGCTTTTCATTGGATATTGGAATGGCCAGCCCATAGGATTTGCGGGAATGCATCCGGAAGGAAGTATGGGACTTCTGGAGATCCTGCCAAAATATCGAAAACAGGGTTTTGGCAAGCAGATGGAAGAATATCTGATTCGACAACTGGTCGAACATCATCTGGCCGCCTGTTGTGAAGTCTTCTGTGATAATTTTATTTCGATTGCTCTGCAAAAGAAACTTGGATTAAAAGAAGTGTCAGAAAACTGTTACTGGATTGAGTTCGAATCTGAGTCATAAACCATAGGATCAAGTTGTATTTTCCAGGTCCGGATTTAAATAAAATGGCAGATTTCTATGAAAAAAGCTGCATTTCAGAGCCGCTAAATCCTTGAAGTGTGAAGAGCCGTATATCTGCTTGTCTTTTAGAAAAACGGCTTTTCCGAAAAGAATGATGATTTGCCAGCCCCGGTTTAGGCAACAGATGGTTGCTTGCGGGGCAGGAAGATCTTTGCGAAACTTTTGTTGAGAAACGAGGGAGTGCAATGAGTACTGGAAAAATTATAAAAGCGCTGCGTGAAGCGTGCTTGATGACGCAAAGTGAGCTGGCTGATCAGCTTCATGTAACAAGGCAGGCTGTTTCGAGATGGGAAAACGGTGAAACTACACCTGGCAGTGATCTTCTGCTTGCGATGTCGGAAACGTTTGGAGTATCGGTCGATCAGATTCTCGACTCAAAACAGATTCGATATTGTGAGTGCTGCGGAATGCCGATTGAAACTTCGATCATGGGCAAGGATAAAAAAGGGAAGATTGATCCGCGCTACTGTAAATGGTGTCTTGAAGACGGAAAATTTATTTATACCGATAAGGAGCAGATGCTCGATTTCCTGGTTGCAAATGTTCCTCATCCAGACCTGAATGATGAAGAGGCAAGACGTTTTTTCCAGTCTGAGCTTCAAAAACTGCCGTATTGGCAAAATAAGATGGCCTGACCAGCATGGCTCCAGTTTTGAATGCTTGCAGAAATAGATACAGGAATTCAAGATTATCCGGTTTCACTTCATGAAATTTCCTGGACCCAGACGCAAAGGATCGAAACGCCAAAACAAAACCGCCGCATTCCAGGCTGACTGGAGGATGCGGCGGTTTTTGAATGCTGAATTTTGATTCCTGGATCAGGAGATATGGAGAATCTGGATCAGAAAGATCCAGGCAAGTCCATAGTAAGTAATGACGCCCACCATATCATTGACGGTTGTAATCAATGGTCCAGAGGCAACGGCCGGGTCAACGCCGATTCGTTTGAAGAACAGCGGGATAGCTGTACCGGTCAGCGAAGAGATAATCATCGACAGCCACAAAGCGATACCAATGCAAAGCGAAATCGCATAAGATTCGCTCCAGCCGTACGGTTTGACCAGATGAATATAGAGGCCTAAGAACGCAAAGGCTAACAGGCCGATCAAAAGACCGTTCACAAAACCGACACGGACTTCTTTCCAGACCAGATACAGCTTCTGTTTGCGGGTTAAAGAATCATCCATTAACACGCGGATGGCAACGGCAAGGGATTGGGTACCGGCGTTACCAGCCATACCTAAAATCAGAGACTGGAAAGCCATGACGATGGTCAGTTTGGCAACTACACCTTCAAACAGGGAAACAACCGTGGATACCAGCAGGCCTAAAACCAGCAAGACTAAAAGCCAGGGCAGACGTTTTTTCAAAGACTGGAACAGCGTTTCTTCCAGATCTTCTTCGGCAACCAGACCGGCGAGTTTCGCATAGTCTTCACCCATTTCTTCATCCATAACTTCCAGCAGGTCCTGAGAAGTGATGACACCTAGCAGAAGGTTATCGTTGTTCAGGACAGGAATGGAGTCTTCGTTATAGTCTTTTAACTCTTCGACGACTTTGTCGATGGGCTCGTTGGCATAAACATAAGGATAGCTGGTGGCAATGATCTCTTCTAAAGCTGTATCCGCTCTGGAGATGATCAGATCTTTTAAATTGACAGCACCATAATACATTCCATTTTCGTCATGGACATAGATGGTTGTGATGTTGTCATTTTCCGGCGCCTGTGCGATCAGGTCTTTCATGGCCTGTCGCACGGTGACTCCTTTTGGAACTTCAATATAATTGGTCGTCATCTTCGAACCGATTTCATCTTCATCATAGGAGAAGATGACCGCAATCTGTTTGCGGACTTCAGGTTCAAGCAGTTCGAGGATGATTTCCCGTTTTTCTTTATCAAATTCTTTTAGAAGATCAGCTGCTTTATCGGTTTCCATCTCGTTGAGGATCGCGATGATCTTGCGGATGTTCATCTCGTTTAAAAAGCGGGCCTGGTCTTCTTCGTCCATATATTCAATGATTTCTGTCAGGCGTTCGGTATCAAGCATTTTGTAAAGCTTTTCCCGCTCAAAGGGAGTCAGGCTTTCGAAGGCATCGGCGATATCGTTGGCATGATAGTCATCAAGCTTTTCACGCAGAAGCTTTGGGGAATTAATCGAACGGATCAGTTTTAGAATCTGGTCTTCGTAATGAGGACGGGAATGAACGATTTCTTCCTGGACCACTTCTGTTTCCTGGACAGGGTTTGTGTTATTTTCATCCATACAGACATCCTCCTTTTCAGATATGCAGCATCTGGATCAGAAACAGCCAGATCATCGAATAATAGGTGGTTGCACCAATCAAGTCGTTAAGCGTTGTGATTAATGGTCCAGAGGCAGCAGCCGGGTCAATTTTCATTGCGGACAGGGCGATTGGGATGGCGGTACCGGTAAATGAAGAAATAATCATTGCAGTGACCATCGCCAGACCGATACACAACGCAATCGCAGCGGCCTGCACCCAGTCATAACCGGAAAAGAAGCGGATGAAAAAGGTCAGCACCACAGCAGATCCCGTGCCAATGATCAGACCATTGACAAGACCCGCACGTACTTCTTTGATCATCAGTTTCAGCCGCTGCTTGTGCGTGACATCTGGATCGGCAAGAACGCGGATCGAAACGGCAAGGGACTGGGTACCGACGTTACCGGACATATCCAGAATCAAGGACTGGAAAACAACCGCAACAGTCAGCTTGGCCACAACGCTTTCAAACATGGAAATGACGGCGGAAACGAGTAAAGATAAAAACAACAGCAAAACCAGCCATGGCGTTCGTTTCATAATCGAACGGAAGACGGTCTCTTTTAAATCTTCTTCGGCAGAAAGACCCGCAAATTTGACGTAGTCTTCGGCCATTTCCTTATCAAACAACTGGAGCAGGCGCGGCTTGGTAATAATGCCTTCAATCTGGTTATCGTTGTTCAAAACAGGAATGGAATCTTCATCGTAATCTTTGAGGTCTTCCATCAAAGAATCGATGGTTTCATTGGCATACACAATCGGAAAGTTAATCTGGATGATCTCTTCCAGATCAGTATCCGCGCGGGCCGCAAATAGATCCTGAATATGGATCGCACCATAATACAGGCTGTTTTCATCGACCACATATAAAACTGAGATGTTATCAGTGTCACTTTCTCTGGCCTGATCGCGCAGCGAGCGCATAGTTTCTTTAATATTGTAGGAACGAGGGATTTCAATGAAATCCGTAGACATCTTCGAACCGATTTCTTCATCGCTGTAGGCATAGATGCGTTTCAGGTTTCGTCTTGTTTCCGCATCGAGCAGTTCGAAAATAACTTCGCGGCGGGTTTTGCTGATTCGCTTCAAAATCCGCCCAGCATCCTGGGGTTCCATTTCGGCCAGGATGGACAGTGTCTTTTTAATATTGATGGAGTTCAGGTAGCCGGCCTGTTCTTCTTCATCTAAGTAGGGAATGATTTCAGCCAGCCGGTCCGCATCGAGCAGCTTGAACAGCTTTTCTCGAGCAGCCGGATCCAGTCTGGTAAACGCATCCGCTATATCGTTTGCATGATAGTCTTCGAGTTCATCGCGCAGCGCTTTTGGGGAAAGAGCTTTGTTGATGAGCTCAAGAATCTGATTCTCGTAATCCGGGCGCTGCTGGTTTCCATTTGGCATTGGGCTGGAAACAGCAGTGTTTTGAATCTCGCTCATTTCTTCCTCCTTTGGGGCAGAAGAAAAGAATCATGAGAAGTAAGTCATGAAGTCTGCCCCGTCTGTTCAATCACGTCCGGAGCCGGGTCATCATTTGTCATTCGGGGTCACCTCACATTCTGTATCATTATAATCCTGAAATCTGGTCAGTTGTCTGCTTTTGCCGAGGTCGACAAGATATGTAACAATGGAGCAAAGTTCTGAAGGGATTGTCATGAGTTATCCAGTCGCAACACGCTGAAAAAAAGGCGAACTGCAAAAGTTTCCCTATGTCCATCAAGACGAACAGAAGCAAAAAACGTCCAGAAACTGATCGATAATCCAACCTGGGCAATTATGAGCAACGATAAATGAGAAAAACCTCATACTTCGTTCGAAACAGCCGCTTCCGTGTTTTATGGCTTTGATTCCCTAATACTTCCGGATCGTGATCAATCCACTTTGGTAGAAGAGTGTTTTTCATCAGGAGAAGAGTTTTCAAAACAGGGAATATTCGATATATCATGGATTACATAAAGGATGTAATGCAGAATACTGTGAACTCTGATGGCAGGTTCTATGAGAGCAGCATCTCAGAGAAAAAAACCAAGCTGGCCTGCTGGCATAGTAGAATGGCTGGCAGCTGACTATTGGAATTTCGTGGAAGAGATTTCTCTGCCAGCGATTGTGGAGAAATCGATTATTTCATCCCGATGCAGATTTCGGGTTTCATCTTGTAATTAAAAAAGCGGATTGCCAAAAGGAGACTTCATTATGATCAAGGCAGCAATTTTTGATTTTGATGGTTTGCTCGTCGATACAGAGATACTTTCTTTAAAAATCTACCAAAACATCCTGGCAGAATACCAGATTCCATTTTCCAGGCAAGAGTATTCACAAAATTACAGCGGATGTACGGAAGGGCAGAATATCAGGCGCCTGCTTCAGACTTATGCCCTGCCGCTGAGTTCTGAAGAGTGCCTTGATCGAGTTCTCTTCGAAGAAAAAACTCTGATCGGACAGGGCGTCAAACTGAAAGAAGGCGCAAAAGAATTGCTCTCTTGGCTGAAAAAACACGCCGTGAAAATTGCCCTGGCCACTTCGAGCACCAGAGAGCGTGCTCTTTCAATTCTCGAAAGACACGGCATTCTTGATTATTTTGACGCTTTTGTCTTCAGTGAAGATGTCACCCATGGAAAGCCCAATCCAGAAGTATTTCTGGCCACCTACACAAAGCTTGCCGTAAAGCCGGAAGATGCCCTTGTATTTGAGGACAGTGAAAATGGAATTCAGGCAGCTTTAAATGCAGGTATTCCTGTTGTATGCGTGCCTGATATGAAAATGCCTTCCAATCTTCATCTGTCCAAGTGTGAGGCTGCCCTTTCTATGCCCAACGAAGCCATTGAAATTCTTGAATCTCCCGCATTGAAGAAACTGGATGCCCTTGACTGTAAATAGCAGGATTCATCATTTTGATTGTTTCTGCTTTTCAGCACTTTTTGAAATCAGAAGTCTTTCCTCTTTCAAAAGCTTTCTGTCAAACAACCAGGATTCCTTTTCCTTCTTTTCTGGGGCGCAGACCCTGAACAAATGCAGCATCAAATGCAGCATCAATTCCATCAGCGGCTTTTCGTAAAAAGTATCTGAATCCGGCTTTGGAACAGGGAGGGATTGAGAGGATAATTTCTGACAAGTAAAAAGCCATATGGATTCTCATCAGCCTGAATAGATCCTTGTCTGAGATCAGCTGCTGTAACCGGGCAGAAACTGCAAGGAATACTCAATTCCTGCTGCTCTTTTTTAATCCCTCTCTATCTTGCACAACAAAGTCATCTGTTTCATTCAATCCTATCTGGCCAAATAGGAGACGTAACAAAATATAAACAGCCGAATATTTGATCTTTTCTGTTCAAAATGTGCGCTGTAAAGAGATTTTCTGATCGATTCATAAAAAGGATTTCTAAAGCGGTGTGCATAATATCCGTATCGATAGTAGAATAAGTGCATAAAACTAACTGTTATGGTTAGGCTTTTATGCGCTTTTTCTTTTCCTGAACCCACAACAAATCTTTGTTTTCTGGTCATGTGTTTTGAATACATTCTGGCGTAGATCCGGCAGGGAACCGACAGAAAATAAGGAGACCATAGCCGGCCAAGCTGGATACGCCAGACAAAAGTGAGAAAAAGGTGAGAAAAAGGCGCAGGGGAGAAATGAATATGATGAGTAAAACGCATTTATGCATTGGCGCACTCAGTGCCCTGGTGCTTGCGCCCAATACCCCGGTCGGCTGTGCAGCGGCTGTTGCGGCCGGCGCGTTTGGGGGAGTTGCACCAGATGTAGATATTCTGAGCCTGGATCAGAAAAATGATGTTCTGGTCAGCCAGCTAACCGGACTGATTGCGGTGGCCTGTCTGCTGTATGCTTCGACTCTTTTCCATTTTGGGATTGGCCTGAACCCGGATGAAGAACAGCTCTGGATGGGAGCGGTCGGTTTTATGGCCCTGTATATTTTTGGAGCCTGGACCAGCCATCGATCTTTTACCCATTCCATTCTGGCTCTGTTTCTGTTTACGGTCTGCGTGCAGATGATCAGCCCAATGTTAGCTGTTTATTTTGCGATGGGCTATCTTTCCCATCTGCTGCTGGATCTTCTGAATCGAAAAGGGATGAGGTTGTTCTATCCGCTTCGTTCGCGGGTCTGCTTTCATCTTTGTTATGCCAAAGGATTTGCAAATTCTGCATTTCTGTATGCTGGAATGCTTCTGACACCCGTATTGATGCTGGTGAAAATTTTTGTCTGGTAAGTCTTTGGATTGGCAATAGAAAAGGAGAGAAGGAAAACGGAGAGAAAGTAAAAAGAGAGAAAGGAAAAGTCCCTGGAAGAACTTTGGAGGGATCAGCAGTCTCCATAGTGAAATCAGACAGAAAACCGGAAAAAACGATCTGATTTTTTGGATGGATCCTTTCATCGAAACTGTCTTATTCCAGGCAGCCTTCGATCCAAACCAGTCTTTCTGAGTTGTGTCCATGATCTTTGGCCAGATGCAGTGAAAAAAGGAAAGTCATGTCAGCAAGCGATCTTTTGCTGGCGCCCTAAAATAGAAGGGCAAGGAGGATTTTTATATGGAAGATACTCGCAGTGAACTTCATCGTTTATTAACCACAGAAAAACTCGAAGAGATCATTTCAATGACTGATCAGGTCATGGAAGCAAATTACAAAGCCATCAGTGAAAAAGCATCGGGTATGCCTGATGTTGAGACGTATCAAAGACTGCTCGACTACTGCTATCAGCAGGTAGGCCTGTATGTCGATAATCCTGACAATATGATGAAACTGCTCCAGCAGTCCACCAATATTCAGCCTGTCTACAATTCCATTGTCGAGACTGAAGAATTCAAGGAAATCTGCACCGAAGAATATAAAGGTTTCCCAAGAGTCATTGCCATGACCGTTCTGGCTGGCACAGAAGCAGCCGCGGCTCATGCCGCTTACCAGGTTTTGAAAGATGAATCTGAACCTGTTGCGGATTATCTGGATCACCTTGTCGATGTCTATCAGGGCTATGTGCGCGATGCCATTTCCTACGGCAAAGGCGAAAACAAGAACGTTGTCATGACTGGCCATAAACAGTAATTCTGTTTTTGATCCTCAAAAGCTGAATCCTGCCTGCGGTCTTGAGGCAGGTAAAATGTCTGTATTGAAAACAATTGATTGATATTCCTTATGGTCTGTGAAAAAGCAGGCCATTTTTTCTTGTGTCAATCAAGCGATTTGTGATCTGAAGCAAATCCGAAAGGGAAGGAAGAAAACGTAAAAAGCGGGTTAAAGGAGAGGCGACTTTCTTTCAATTGTTTCATTTCACTTCTTTTATACTGTTTTTATTTATGAGAATAGAAAATTTATGTCAGGAAACAAAGACAGTATAAAGGGGGTCTTCTATCGGCATACTGTTTTGCATAAAGCACTATTCGAAAGAAAGTAAAAAATTATTGTTAGTGCGGTCTACGCAGACAAAGGAGAAAACGTTTAGAAAATAACTCTCAGTACAAAAAAAGTAATCAAAGATGACCGGCTGGACGGAACCGGAAGATGAGGATCAGCCTGGAAAAGAAGAACTTTGATTTTCAATGTAAAGAAGACTGGATTCATTTGTTTCGGCTGCTGTACGTCACACAGAGTCAGAAAGAAAGAAAATCGGGGACTATTCTTGTCGGTTTTGAATGTTTATATTCTATTTAAAACGCTGACTTATGTTCTTAAGGACTTAAAAATTGAAAATAAGATTCATATTTAATCATAATTGTTTGATAAAAGAGTGTCGGGCGGCTTAGCTCTCAGATTTGTCAAAAAAATCAAGTAGCAACTTTGACTGGGAAAGATTATCATGGAGTTAAAGAACGAATAAAAGAAAAAAGGCAGTCCGCTTCTGGACTGGGTTAAGGAAGAATAAGTATGTTTAATGGTGAAAAATACCAACAACTGAAGGATTGGGCATTAACGTTCTCTGTCTGTATCCTTTGCGTTGTGATTACCGAAGCTTTAAGGATGTTTCATGCCCCGGACGAGCTGTTGTGCTGTCTGTATATTTTAGGTGTTGTTCTGATTTCTTATTGGGTGCAGGGCTATATTTATGGCGCGGCCGCCTCTCTTTTACTGGCGATTTCTTATTTCTATTTTATTTCTGCTCCTGCCATGTCTCTTGCCAAGCTCAATCCTTACCATCTG
The DNA here is from genome assembly GCA_910579655.1 of uncultured Allobaculum sp. Taxonomy (GTDB): domain Bacteria; phylum Bacillota_I; class Bacilli_A; order Erysipelotrichales; family Erysipelotrichaceae; genus Allobaculum. The sequence goes on from CAJTVE010000055.1 coordinate 9,872, forward strand.
CTCACAACCGCTGTGATGCTGGTCATTTCGCTTCTGATCTCTTCAGTGACAAGCAGGCTCAAAACAGCAGAAATGCAGGCACGGCGGCGTGAAGAAAAAAGCCAGGTTCTCTATCATCTGACGAAAGATCTGGCTGGTGTTTCCTCTTTAGATGAAGTTGTTAACCTTACACTGGTCAATATCAGCAAGACCTTTCGCACAGACTGCCGGCTGCTTTTCTTTGATGAAGAAGGAATCCCTGAAAAACAGTTTGTACTTTATGAAAAAGGCGTTTTCAACCGGGGCGTCCCAACGGACATGAATCGTACATTTGAAGAATACCAAGGGCAAAAACCTGAAGCGGGTTATTTTATTACACCGACTCAATATGAATGGCCATTCTATACTCCGCAGGGAAGAGTCTTTGGGGCAATTGCCATCCCGGCAACCAATGCCCAGAACTTTTTAAGTCAGGATTTTCGAACCATCAATACAATGATCGAAACAGCCGCAATTGTTATCGATAAAATTATCCTGGAAAACAGACAGGAAGAAAGCCGGATCGTTCTTTCTCAGGAACGCTACAAGACCAATCTGCTGCGTTCGATTTCTCATGATCTGCGTACACCTTTAGCCGGCATTACCGGTACTTGTGAAATCCTGATGGAGATGCTTCCTGACAATTCGAAAGAACATGAGCTGGCTTCAAGCATTGCAAAAGAAACCAACTGGCTGTTTACCATGGTTCAAAACGTCCTGTCCCTGACCCGCCTGCAAAATGGTCAGGTTGATATGAAAAAAGAAGTCATGGTTGTCGAAGATGTCGTCAATTCGGCCGTAGAGACAATGCAGCTGCGGCTTCCGGATCGGCCATTGGAAGTTATTGTTCCAGATGACGTTCTGGCAGCCCAGATGGATTCGGCTTTGATTAAGCAGGTGCTGATCAATCTGATTGATAATGCCAATAAGTATTCCAAAGGGCACACGCCAATCGAACTGAAAGTCAAAGAAGCTGAAGATGGCCAGTTTGTTGAAATCAGTGTCGCTGACCATGGTATTGGTCTGAGTGATGCCGCCATTGAAAAAGTCTTCAACATGTTCTATACGACCAAATCCAATGCACCGGGTGCTCTTCGGGGCTTTGGACTTGGACTGCCAATCTGCCAGTCCATCATGAAAGCCCATGGCGGCTCGATTCATGCTGCCAATCGCAGTGATGGAACAAACGGAGCCGTCTTTACGATCAGCCTTCCAAAGTACAAATTACCTGCTGCACTTTAAAGATAGAGAAATCATTTAACTGTCCATTGGACTGCGAATACTGGACACCAAGCCTGAAAAACCATCTGCTTCGTATCGGGGATGTTTTCTGAATCCCAGATGGATGTGCAGATGGTTTTTTGTTGGATGAGAAGACTGTCAAAATAGATGAAGAAAACATACAGAGGTGAGGTTGAAGTATGGATAAAACATTAGAAGCCAAATTGGCCGAAATCAAAGATCAGGCTGAAAAGATCAACGCCTACAATGAAAGCATTGCAGACAAAGAACAGATGCTCAATGCTCTCAAAACTGTTTCTGGTAAACTGAATGGTCTGCCAACCGCTGCTGAATATACAACACAGGCCATTGCACTTCTTGAAGAAGAAATCAAAATCGAAAAGTTAGAACTCAAAGCTCTGAAAGAATCTGGATAGTCGCTGCTTTCACTTACCATCATATTCGTGCATATTCTTGAAAAATGAGCTTGATTCATTCATTAGGACCAAAAACGTCTCTGCATCCCGCAAAGACGTTTTTTGATCTCCGCATTTTGATCTCTGCATTTTGATCTCCGCATTTTGGTCTTCCATATTTGCTGGTTCTTGAATGGGAATCATTTTTGGTTCATTAACAGGAGGAATGGCCATGAAAAGAAGCCTTTTCCTTTTTCTCGACTGACTGCACATTCCTCAAACTGAGTTTGAATAGGATTCAAGTCAGGGCATGAAAAAAGCAGGGAACAATGCCCTGCTTTCAGTCAAAGGGGAAGGAATTAGTCGTCCTTTTCGTCGACTTTCTTGTCTTCTTTTAATGCATCCAGTACCGATTCTGCATCTTCAATTGCATGATCGAGTTCATCATAGACGCTGACCATGGAGTTCAGTTCAGATGCAAGATCAAGAGTGTTGTCTTTGTTTTTGCCTTCGATGGAGTTTGCGATAACATCGACCAGAGACTGTGCTTTGATCAGGTGTTCTTTAATTTCTTCTACTGTGCTGATCTGATCTGTTGTCAGTTCAGATTGTGCTTCTAAAACGATACCTTTTTTAGCCATAATAAATAAAGCCTCGCTTTCTTACTTCAAGACTATTTTAAACGTCCTTGGAAAGAGTACGGATTCATTTGACTGACCATTCCGTTTTTGTCAGCCAATGCTTTCTGGATCCTGGAGAGTAACATGGAAACAAATCAACCAGGTACGGGTGAAAAACCAGCTTTTTGTTAAAATTCGACTTGTTAGTGATGATAAGACATGTCATCAAGGATGATTCTATCTGACTTGAATTTGGAAAGATCCGGCAGATTCTGTGCTCCAGGAAAGACGATTTTATGCTTTTAAAGCAGAACCTGACAGGCTGTCTTAGAAAAAGTTCAGCATTTGCTAGAATATGGATTACAGTCTGTTCTGATTGAAAGGACAACCAAAATCAGAAATCATCGATTGCTTTGAACAGAGTCAATGACCCCACCCAAACTGCATAGCAATTTGGATGGGGTATCCTTGCCTATCATATGAAAATAGTGACTTAAAAATCCATGTCGAAATTTTTATAGAGATTCGATCGGTCCAATAGGACCTTTGCGAAGACTTAAACATGAAAGGAAGTAATTCTATGCATTGTGAACAGTGTAAGACTCGGATTGCGGGCGGTATGTCCTTAACGTGCTGTCCAGTCTGCGGGTCTTTGATCAACGAAAAAACAAGAAAGCCTTCATTCGAACGGACATGGGCGATGATGTCAGAGGATTCGCTCAAACGTAAAGTTGATCCAAAAATACTCAATGAAGCCTGGAACTGGTACGAAAAAGCCATCCTCAACGATCCTTCGGAAACAGGATTTGTGGTCCGCTTTCTGCAGGCTTATCCTTCGTTCCAGCCAGACATGAATGCTTTGAAAAGCAAAGTTCAGGGAAAAGTTTCACCCGAAGAATTTGATTGTCTCTGGCAGGCTGGTCAGCCTATCTGGAAGCAGGTGCTCGTTTATGGTCTGCTGCTGGAAGATCCAGCCAGCACCATTCAGCTGATCAATGCCAGACCTGAACTAGAAGCAGAGATTCTCGCTTTACTTGAAACGCAGAATCACAAGGGGCATGAACTCTTGCCAGAACTTCCTGAAGAAGCCGCTCTGCAAAGCCGCCTGGCACAGGTTCATCTGCCTGTGGAAGTGCAGCCCGTCTATTTCTGGCTTAAAGGGGAGTATTCACTGGCGCTGGCGGCCTTTAAGACAGCCACGCATGTCGATTTAAAAGATGCGGTGCTGCTCGAAAGTCCAACGGCTTTCGAAAGGTTGTTGAACCTGGCCAATGACTCTGCAAAGCGCGTTGAGCAGATGGAAAAAGCCATGACAGACAATCAGATGGATCATCTGCTGGATCTGCTTTACAGGCCGCTGCTGGACAATGAAAATGCGTTTGCCCATCTTTACCAGCTTCCAGCCTCGCTGCCTGGATATCTGATGGAACACAAACAAGAATGGCAGGATCTGACACTTGACACAATCGAGAAGGATCAGGCACTGCGGGGCATTCATCTGGCTTTGCAGACGCTTCGCAATCAGAACCCGGATCTGGCTTCTGAATGTGATCAGCTGCTTGAAAAGCAATACGAAAAAGCCTACCTGCGTCCATTCAAGGAGATTGAAAAAACAGATTTCCGGTTTGTCTGATCACTTTGATCGAGATCGTGACATTTTGTTTACTGCTATTTTGTCTGCTTTTTGTTTGAGCGGACTCAAGGCAGTCTTCATGCAAATGGGGACTGTCTTTTTTTTGAGGTCGTTTTCCATCAGGGATCAATTGGTCCAAAGCAGAGAACCGTTTTATTTAAGGTAAAAATGCATCTGGAAATATTTCTTTCATTTCGTGAAAGCCATTGCATAAAAGGGAACGGCTATAAGATTTTGAATGTTTTTTTTGAAGCCGCTTTGCTTTCCTTTCGACCAGATTTTCTGACTGATATCATGAACAATGGATAAGCAAAAAACTTGCACGAAGTGATGAAGAAAAGATGAGAATGGATAAAGAATGGAGGATTACTCATGAAATCAATCGTATTTCTGGATCTGGATGGAACGTTCTGGGATAAGGAACAAGTGCCTGAATCGGCATTAAAAGCGGTTCGCAAAGCGGAAGAAAACGGTCATCTGGTTTTGTCGAATACTGGACGCAGCCGCAGCAGTGCGGAAAGTGTTCTTGAAGGACTGCCCTTGTCAGGACAGGTTTATTCCTCGGGATCGGAAATCTGGCTTGATGGCAAACCGACTTTCTGCAGACCCTTGGGGGCAGACAGAACACATCGCCTGCTGGATGAGATCAGCAAATGGGATGTAGCCATTACCCTGGAAGGTTCGAATACCCTTTTTCACAACCAGAAAGCCCGTGATCATATGTATGAAAAGATGAAAGACGACATGGTCGTCTCGGCTTTCATGGATGCCAAAGATATTTCGGAAATTCAAGAAGAAGAGTATGCCGATATCATGAAGATCTCGCTTCATGGTCTCAAACCAGGGCAGATTGACGATCTGCTTGCCCGTGAGAATATGGTGATTACGGAATTTAGCATTGTCAAAGAGGAAAGTGGCGTGAATGGTGAAATCACCGACCGCAATCTGACCAAAGGAACAGCTTTCCAGCCAATCCTGGAAAGTCTTGGCGTGGATGCCAAAAACTATCAGACCATCGCGCTGGGCGATTCTGAAAACGACCTGCCGATGTTTGAGACCGCCCAAATTGCGGTGGCCATGGGCAATGCCGATCCGGCCATTCAGGCCAGAGCGGATTATGTAACCGAACCTATTCATGAAGATGGTCTGTATCATGCGTTCGAAAGATTAGGCCTGCTCGATAACGATGCTGTGCCCGAATGGACAAAGAAATAGTCGCCGTAAAGAGATCGCAAAGAGATATGGAATCGTTAAAAGGAGACCGATAATTGCTGAATCGTTAGAGCAAGATTGCATACGAGATTATAAATCAGTCATAAATAGCTGATTTCTAACGATTGTACTGAGCTTGGACTGCTTTTCTTTTCCAATAGATTCAGGATTTTGCCAGTCCGGGCAGCGGATTTTAAAGAATTAGAAAGACCTTTCAGAAAGGATTGACGATCTGCCTGTAAGCAGATATAAACAGAAGTAGACAGAAAAACAGGATCCAGCTGGACGCACTATCTTTCAGTGTTCTGGCAGGATCCTTTTGTATGTCTCCAAGAAGAAAAGAGGATTCCAATGAAATACGATTTTACATCCATCATGGACCGCAAAGGTCAGGATGCCATTGCGGCAGATCTGGTTCCATTTCCTGATGATGATGGCCGTTTTGTGATGATGCCTGAAGAAACAGTCAAAACAATTGATAACCTGGATAAAATTCCAATGTGGGTTGCAGACATGAACTTTCCGACCCTGCCATCCATTACCGAAGCGATTGCCGGACGGTTAAGCCACCCTGCATTTGGCTATTTCAGACCCCGTCCTGAATATTTTGATGAGATTATTGACTGGCAGAGCAGCCGCAATAACTTCCGTGATCTGAAACCCGAATATATCGGTTACGAAAACGGTGTATTAGGCGGCGTTCTGAGCGCCCTGAATGTTCTTTGTTCCAAAGGAGATTCAGTCCTTCTGCATTCGCCAACCTATATCGGTTTTACCAACTCTTTGAAAAACAATGGCTATAACATGATTCTTTCTCCATTGAAGAAAGATGAAAACGACATCTGGCGTATGGATTTTGAAGACATGGAAAAACAGATCGTTGAAAACAATATTCATGCCATGGTTTTCTGCTCTCCCCATAACCCATGCGGCCGTGTCTGGGAGAAATGGGAACTGGAAAAAATGTCCAAGCTTTGCGAAAAATACGACGTGAAAGTTGTTTCCGATGAAATCTGGTCGGATCTGATCCGCCCGGGCTTCAAACATACACCAACTCTGATGGCAACCGACTGGTTAAGAGAAAACACCTTTGCGTTCTATGCTCCCTCCAAGACTTTCAACCTCGCTGGTCTGGTTGGTTCTTACCATATTGTTTACAACAAGACACTGCGTGATCGTCTCAATAAGGAATCCTCTTTGAGTCACTACAATGAGATGAATGTCTTAAGCATGTACGCGCTGCTTGGCGCTTATCAGCCTGAAGGCCACGAATGGGTGGATGAGCTCAATGAAGTCATTAAAGGCAACGTCGATTATGCCTGTGACTATATTGACCAGCGTTTTAGCGGTGTGCATGTAAGCAGGCCCCAGGGAACCTATATGTTGTTTATTGATTGCGAAGACTGGTGCAAAGCCAACCAGAAAACCATGGACGAACTGCTGAAGGCCGGCCTGGAATGTGGAGTGTGCTGGCAGGATGGCCGCATGTTCCATGGCCCCTATGCGATCCGTCTGAATCTGGCTTTGCCGCTTTCCCGAGTCAAAGAAGCCTTTGACCGCCTCGACCGCTATGTTTTCAACGCAAATTCAAGTAAGTAAACCGCTCAGTCAATGACCTCACCCAAACTGCATAGCCATTTGGATGCGGCAGCTTTGCCTGACTCATGAAGATGTCCTTGCAGGGGGCATCTTTTTCAATGGCCGATTTTCATGCTGAATCGGTGGGTATTCGTTTTCGGTTGAAAATTCTGGCATCCCTCTGCCAGGAACTCTTGACCGGTAGTAACCATCGGTTTGTACAATGCGCTTAGACTCTGAAAAAAATTCCTGTCAGATTTGCTCATGTGCTGCATTGACTGAGCTTCGATTTCAGCAGGAAAAGCTGCAGAAAAACGACAGGAAACCAGTTTTGAAAAGAGAAGGAGGCTGGCGCATTTTGTAATGAAGAAACTGCGCCGACGAACATGAACAGACCACATACGACAATTCAGATTTTAAGTTCACTCAACGGCCGGATCAATGGCCCATACATGGATCTTGCGATCACGGCAGAAGGTTCAAAATACTATGGCCAAGCCCGAAATCAGGCCCATGCCGATGCCTGGCTGTATGGAACGACAACGGTCGATGAATTCTTAGATGGACAAGAACCAGATCTTGTCCCTTATCAAAACCAGAGCGTTGAAGCGGGGGATTTTGTCTGCCCGAAAGAAGCTGATGTTTATTTCGTAGCGTTAGATTCAATGGGGCAGCTTGGCTGGACCAGTCGGTTTTATGAACGGCCCGGCCGGCCCAAAGCGCAGGTGATCGAAATTGTCAGCGCCCTTGCTTCCCAGGCCTATTTGGCTTACTTAAGGGATTTAAAGATCTCCTATATCATGATGGATTCTGAAAATCTGGATGCCCGGATTCTCAGTGAAAAACTGCATTCGCTGTTTGGCATTGAAAAGATGCTGATCTGTGGTGGAGGCATGGCAGACTGGACGTTTTTATCAGCCGGCGTTGTTGATGAACTTTCCCTCTTCCTTGTTCCGACAGCCGATGGCGAAGTAAACAGTGCTTCTGTTTTTGCAAAAATACCTGGCTCAACAAACGATGCCGCTGTTTCTTTTGAATTCAGGAATGTGGATGTGTTAAAAGACGGCATTGTCCATCTGACTTATATTCCGACTAACATTCAGGAATAATTATGTTCGTGGACAGACAGAAAAGACCATCTGGAATGAGAAAACTTCTTTCAAAATGACCCAGGTCTCTTTTTGAAAGTGGATGAACTTAGCCAATTTCCGAAGCTTTTCTTTTCTCAAACTGGCTTCTTTCTTTGTGTTTTGTGCAGAGAATGTCGGGAAAGAAGCCAGAATGAATGCAGGTTTTCAAAACGTTTGAGCTGTGTTTACCAGGCAGAAAGGATGGAGTGTATAAAAAAGCCATTTTTCTAACTCTGATTGCAGAGTCGGGAAAATGGCGCTTTCTGTTTCTATCAATGCTTGAACTGTCAATGCCTGAACTGACTATACTTGGGCTATGCAGTTGCAGGAACATCAAGATTCCATTGCATTGAGTTCGATGTTGAGATCCTATTATTGAGATCAAAGAACATTGAGAATCAGTGTCCATAACGGCAGGGTAATCATGGATGCGGCCGTGGAAAGAAAGATCATTTTCCCTGAAAATGGAGCGTTGACCCCATATTTCTGTGAAAGCATGGCCATTGTGACCGGAGCTGGCATTGCACTCTCAATCACACAGATCTTCAAAGGCATCCCGCCAATTTTAAAAAGCATCAGTCCGCCAAACACCAGGCAGGGAATGACGACCAGGCGCAGAATGGTGTAAAGAATGACGTTTTTATCGAACAGATCCCGCACCGGGATCTCGGAAAGAATGACACCGATAATGATCATGATCAAGACGGTATTGCATCCGCCAAGCGAAGACACGGTCTGGGTGACCAGAGATGGCAGTTCATACCCCATGCTTTGCAGGATCAGGGTGATGATTCCCAGAAAGATCGCAATCATACACGGATGAGTAACGACCTTGATCACCAGACCCTTCAGATGCAGCACGTGATCACGGTTGTATAACGCAACACCATAACTCCACATCACAATCCGAAGCGGAATGGCGTAAATCGAAGTGTACAACACACCTTCCTGCCCGAAAGCGGCTTGGCCAATGACCATCCCCAGCGTTCCGGCGTTGTTCGAGACTGTTCCATATTCCAGATTGGTCCGCTCGCTTTTTTCAGGCACGAACTTCCAGATCCAGCCTGAGATTACAATGAAGATGACCTGCAGCAAAATGGCCAGAACCAGAATGGAGAAGGTTGAGTTCAAAATCTCCGCTGTCAGTTTGGTCTGAAAAGCATGGAAAATCGAGCAGGGCAGAATCAGGTTCATGACCAGACCATTTAGTTGATCCGCGCTCTCTTTGTTAATCCACTTCTTTTTGCCAAACAATAACCCAATCGCCAGAAAGATCAGAATCTGAATCTGCAGGCGAATCATTTCCATATCCATTCCTTCTTTCTTCACTCTCTTTGTTTTCCAGAAGATCAGCCCCTTCAGGATGAAAATCTTCTGGAATGGTCTTAATTATAGTCGGATGCTGTTTTTTTGAAGAAAAATAGGAAACCGGAGGAAAAAGAGCTAAAAAATCAGCTTTGAAACGGACATATTTTAATTCTGTATGCACGGGCAGCCCTGTGAGCATGGTCTTCCGATGTGAAAAAGCGGGAAGGTATGGCAAATGGAAAAAAGTTCTTTATAATCTAATGGGCAGATGATTTCTATTGAAACAAAAGATGGAACCAGGGAGGAATCTATGAGAATTTACAGAAATTTATTGATCAGCGGCCTTTGTCTTCTGACCTTGACAGGCTGTTCGAAAAAAAACGATGATGCCTCTCTGACTTCCTCAACAGATTCTACGTCAGTGAGTGTAGTGAAAAATGTCCGTAAGGAATTCAAAGCAGCTGACGAGATTCAGCAGGACCTTTCGGCCCAGGGCTGGAATGTGAAGTTTACTGATCCGGGATCCCTCGGTCTTTTTGACGCGTCTCAGGTGGTTTATACCTTCGCGGCCAAAAATCAGGACGCCATGATTATGTTTGGGACCTGGTTTCACTCCGCTCAGGAAGCACAGAGTGCCTATCAGACCATTGTGCCATCACCAACCGCAGAGGGAATTCAGGATGAAAGCGGCGATAACTACCAGCAGGCTTTTGTCACGCTGCCAGATGGGGGCGGCTATTGGCTGATCCGACAGATCGGCGGCTGTGTTTTTGGAGTCTGGTCAGACAGTCAGGTTTCTGAGCCAGCCATGGCTGCCATTCTGGATTCTTACCAGAGTGCCTGAGCCAGAAAACTGGCTTGATTGACAAACTAAAACAAAATAATCCGAATTTGAGATCATGGGCGCAAAAACGCGGGAAAATGGGAACCTTTCATGCAGTGGCTTGCCACTGCATGAAAGAAGTGCTAAAATCATTTTCGCACCACAGGATGTAGCTTAGTTTGGTAAAGTGCTTGGTTCGGGACCAAGAGAGCGCGGGTTCAAATCCCGCCATCCTGACCATTCGAAACGACAGCTGAACCCAGATAGTTTGGTTATCAAACTTCCGGGTTTGGTTTTAATCCATACATTTATGTTTAGGTACAAACAAAGGCCCAAGGATAATTCCTTGGGCCTTTGTTTGTACCATTTTCGTGAAGTCAGGAAAAGGTTCATCCTTAAATCCCGTAAAAAGTAGAACTACATCCTATCTTCGAGAAAGATCTCCCTTATCTATAGAGTAATTCATACGTTTAACAGTTATAAAGGATATGAAATGTAGTTCTACTTAGAATTACATTTCAAGGTTATGGAACGGATGACATTATCAATGACTAAAAAAGGTATCAGAGACTCTACAGATTTGTTTTTTCTCGGACAGAAGAAAAAATCAAGAGTTTTTCTCTCTCTGATTCGTTGCTTTATCGGGGCAGCGTGCTTTTAGTTACTTTTTTCGACTGTTTATTTGGATAAAAACTAGAGAAATGCTTCATTGTCTCCCCAAAAATCCAGAAATCCATATTGCTTTCAGAGGGTAAGAAACAGGTTGACAATCAGGTTATTTAAGGTAAAACATGGCCATTAATAACCAAAACAAAACGCAAGGAACCTAATATGATTAAGTCATCAGAATTGACAAAAGACTACTATACAACCGGAGAGCTGGGCCGTATGCTCAACCTCAATTCTAAGACACCATACTTTTGGGCAGCAAGAGG
>CAJTVE010000056.1 GCA_910579655.1 uncultured Allobaculum sp.
CGGGGCTTAGATAAGGATCTTGTATCTTAACCCTTCTCCCGCCGGCTAATGCCGAACACTGTTCGCAGACAGGAATGTAACCGTTTTATCCTATCAGGGATAAAACAACCTCATTTAACGAAGGGATGGCATGTCTGATCAGAAAACGGCTGGTTAAATGGCGGCCTGAATGGTGCAGACGGCAGGATTTGCCAGGGCGGGGATGCGCCGGTTGATTTTTTCTAAAAGAGTTCGGTCTGTCGTCAGGACCTTGAGTTCGTAAATGGCTTCACCTTGCCAGTCTTCAATCAGAACTGGATAGAGATCGTAGACTTCAACAAACTGGGCCGCTTCTGGTGTCCAGTCACTGATCTGAATGTGACCGTTGTTATAGAGAACAGCTGTTTTGGCTTTTTTACAGACTTCGAACAGGAACTGCAGATCCTTTCTTCGAAAGGCGCCCGCCATCTCAGTCTGGTTCTTTGCTTTATTCATAGAATTTGTGAATTGGAATTTTTTCATTTTTCTTTTCCTCCTTGCTTGCAAATTCAGTATCTGCTTTTTTGAAAAGAGAATCCACTGGAATTTTTGCAACAAAATTTCTAACTTGGTAAACAAAAGAAAAATAGGCGATATAATTTTTGAAAACAAAATTATTGTTCGCAAGGGGCTTGCGCGGCCCTTTTAAGTCCGAACAGGAAGGGAAGAATGATGAAAAAGAAGGAATCGCGCCAGAACCAGATCTATGCGCTGCTGATGGAAAATGAGAAACTGTCAGTCAGCGAACTGGCAGACAAGATGAGCGTGACCCGGGAAACCATCCGTTCTGATCTGGATGACCTGGAGCGCAATGGAATGATTTCGCGCGGTCATGGCTATGCAAGGGCCAATCGGAATCTGGTTGAGATGCCCTTTGACCAGCGCCGCGGTGAGCATCTTGAAGATAAAAGGGCTGTCGCCTGGCGGGCGATTGAAGAAATCAAAGATGGAATGACTGTGTTTCTGGACACAGGAACAACTATATTTGCAGGACTGGACCTGCTGCGCTCGAAAAAGGATCTGACGATTGTAACCAATTCTCTGGCGGTTGCACAGGTAGCAGACAGCCTGAATTTCAAAGTGATTGTCGCTGGCGGGCTGCTGATTGGTTTTGGGAAACGATGCGCGGGATTTTTTACTGAGCAGATGATTGAACAGATTCATTTTGACCTGGCGATTCTTGGAACAGATGGTCTGAAAGATCTGAAAGGATTCGGCGTCTGGATGATTGAAGAGATCGGCTGGGAACGCAAGGTGATTGCTAATGCAAGCCGCAGGATTCTGATTGCGGATGTCTCCAAGTTTGATCAGTACAGCGCTTATCGTTCGGGGACTTTAGAAGAAATGGATCTGCTGATTACCAATTTTATTTCGGAGGATAAACGCAGGGTGCTCTGCGAGCAGATTGACCTGGTTGAAACGGATGGAGTCCAAGAGCGAGTGACGAAAAGAACTGGCCGCTAAAAGACCAGCCAGTCTGACGGATTTGAACAGGATGAAAAATCACGTCCATCAGGAAAAAGGGATGAAAACAGGAGTATACAAAGCCTGGTCCCGAATTTTAAATCACGAAAAGGCAAAGAAAACCCGCCGCACATTCCATGCGGCGGGTTTTCACACAGATATCGGATTCACCAGCCTGAGAATGAGGGCATGAGTTGGGTATGGAGGGCCTCAAAAGAATGCAGATTCAAAGCCTCTGTCCAGAAGATCCATACCAATAAAGAGAGGAGGTCTGGTGGTTTTAATCAGAAGGGAAATCATTGTCATTAATGTTGTAAGGCGAAAGGTCGAATCTGGCTATTTTCTGCGGCTTTCAGGAAGTGCTGCCAACAGACCGCAGCCTTTGAGGGCGTAGGCAATCGTGTCCTGGCCATGGTCTTCACAGACAAAGTCAGAAGCTTCAATCGTAGAACTCTGTGCCCAGGGCATGGCAATGCGCAGGGCTGCCTGTTCAAACATGCTTTCATCAGCCTTGCTGTCACCTACAGCCACAAAGCAGGCTCCCTCCAGATGCCAGGCCTCAAGCATCTTTTTGATGCCGGCTCCTTTACTGACGCCTTCAGGATACAGGTCCTGATTGATGGATCCGGCGCTGACCTGGTAAACGCCAGGCGCAGCTTCCAGAATTCTGGCGATTTTTTCTGGATCGGAATCGATCACAGTTATCATGGTGATGTCCTCGCCGCTCCAGTCTTTAATCTGAAGCGGAAATAGATGGTATTTTCTGGCAAATCGTTTCGACTCTTCGGTCCATAAAGTCAGATTGGGCTTCTGGTTGTTGAAAAAGACAGGGATGTTCATTGCTTTGCATTGATCAAAGATGGCTTTCAGGTCTGCGGGGATATAAGTCTGGCGCTCAAGCAGGCGCCGTTTGTGATCATAAATTTCTCCGCCGCCAGCAAGAATGTAGCCATCAAAAGGAAATTTGGCCAGGCCGGGCACACTTAAAACCGAAGCCATTCCCCAAGAAGTGTTCAAAGCCACTTTGATCCCGCGCTTTTGAAGCGATCGCAGGGCATCAAAAGTAGAAGGACTCAAATCTGGATGATTTCCATCCAGCAGTGTTCCATCCACATCAAGAAAAACCGCCTGCAGTATCTGTCTGGGCCTGGCGGTAATGCGGCCAGCAGAATTTGACATCGACAGTCCAGATCCAGACAAATTTGGATCTGGACTGTCCGGGCACGCCGAAAAGGAGGGGAGATCTTGACGGGGATGACGAAAACGCAAAGATCGCAGCAGCCATGCCAGAGGATAAAAAGGATGGTAAGGTTTTGGTTCAAAACGTGCTTTTGAAAGACTTGCAGACATAAAGGACCTCCTGAAAGCGCTGATTTGTTTTCTATAATTGATTTAGGATGCTTATTTCGGTATGGATTTACGTGGATCTGAAGATGGTTTCATGAGACTGGTTCACAGAGCAGACACTCTCTGTTCTTGCTTGGCCGCGTACAGAACAAGGTGCAGAAACTTTGGGGACAGAACTGCTTTGTTTTGAAAAAACGGGCAGGTGTGCCTGCTGATGGTTTCAGTATGGAAGGATGTCGCAGCAATTTCCATCTTGATTTTGATATCCAAATAAAATTCTTTTTTATCAAAAGAAGATCAGCGATAGAATTTTGATATCAAAGTTCGGACCAAAAAAATGATCAGAAAAAGGATGGATTTGGAAAGGGGAGTGGAAAGAGGATGCGGAAAAAGGAAGAGCGCCAGAGGCAGATTTTTGACCTGCTTTTGGATCATGAAGCATTGTCGGTAAATGGACTGGCCAAACGGACTGGCGTAACGGGCGAGACAATTCGCAGTGATCTGGACGCGCTGGAAAAAGAGGGCTTGATTGTTCGTGGTCATGGTTTTGCCAGAGCCAACCGGAATCGGATTGAACTCCCTTTTGAACAGCGGTGCGCTTCCAATGTGGAAGAAAAAAGAGTGGTGGCATGGCGCGCAATCCAGGAAATCAGGGATGGCATGGTCGTTTATCTGGATACAGGAACAACTATGCATGCCGGTCTGGACCTGCTGCGTTCAAAAAAGGATCTGACTATTGTCACCAATTCTTTGAATGTGGCCGAGACAGGACTGGAAATGGATTTTCAGGTGCTGCTGGTCGGTGGCTTAATTGGTAAACAAGGAAGGCGCTGCCACGGCTATTTTGCCGAACAGATGCTCAGGCAGATTCGATTTGACCTGGCAATTCTGGGAACTGATGGTCTGAAAGACCTTTCTGGCATTGGTGTGGGCAGACCGGACGAGATGGGCTGGGAGCGAAGCGTTCTGGATAGTGCCAATCGGACGATTGTCATTGCGGATAAATCAAAATTCGAAGTAGCCAATGTTTTTCTGGTTGGTTCTCTAAAGGAAGCTGATCTTTTGATTACCAATTTTATTGAGGATGAACTGCGTCGAAAGATCAGCACAGAAATTGAACTGATTGAAACGGATGGTCAGAAAGAACGCCGAACGTTAAAAATTAAAATTCCTTGCGGAAAAACTGAATCTTGAGGACGTATCATTTAATCTGTATGTTTTCAAGAAATAAATTGGATATGAGAAATAAATCCCTGAAAAAGGCTGAAATTTATAAGGTTTCGGCTTTTTTATTTGGGCTCTGGAGATGGTGTAGAGATGAATAGCCGCTAAAATATGGTTAAAATTAAAGAAAATGTCGAAAGCAATTTGCTTGATCTTGGAGATGCGAAATCTGGGAAATCTGAAATGAACAGAATATCCGGTGAAATCCTCTGTTCAGATTGTGTTTTTTTCTTTGGCTTTCCTGAATTTTTCTGGCAGTCTGTCTGATCTTTGTCCCAAAAAGAGGCAGCGGCCAGAAACCAGATCACAAATAAACTGTTTTGCTTTTTTTGGATTTCAAAAACGACTCTCACATTTAGTCCGAATGAGATTGCTGGTAATTTGGAATAAGATAACTCGATAGGAATGCAACTTTACGCAATAAAAAGCGCAATCAAAATGCAAACAAAATCGCAAACAGTCGAAACAAAACGCATACAATTTCCAAAAAAAGCTTGCTTTAAGAACCGGCAGCGGTTACTATAGACCTATAAATAAAGTGTCAAATGGCAAAGACAGGCCGGGCAGAGCAATGAGCGGCAGAATGAAACAAAACGCAAACAAAGCACAAACGGTTATGCAAACGCTTACGACATTCTAATTGGAAAAAGGAGGAAAAATGAAGCAAGGAAAACAGACCACGATCGTGGTCACCGCCCCTTTGAGCGGGAAAGTGATTTCCATCACGGAAGTTCCAGATCCAGTCTTTTCTGGAAAAATGATGGGAGACGGTGCTGCTATCCTTCCGGAAGACGGAAAGATTTATGCTCCAATCGATGGTACCCTGACAACCATCGCCCCTACCCAGCATGCGTTTGGGTATACCGGTGAAAATGGCCAGGAAGTACTGGTTCATGTCGGCCTGGAAACAGTCGGTCTGAACGGGGAAGGCTTTACAGTTCACAAAAAAGCAGGCGACAAAGTCAAAGCTGGTGATCTGGTGGCGGAAGTTGACCTGGAATTCTTAAAGAACAAAGGCCTGAATACGGTCACTCCAGTGGTAATCTGTGGCGGTGCAGATGGTGCAGCCATTGAAATGGTTGGCAGTGAAGTATCCGGCGGCAAATCGCCAATTCTTGAACTTCGGTTTGAAGAAGCGGCTCCAGAAGAAGCCAAAGCGGAAACTGTAAAGGAAGAACCAAAGGCGGCTGAGAATAAAAAGACAGAAAAAGAAGAAAAGAAAGCCAAAAAGGAAAAGAAGAAATTCAAAATCAACTTTGAATTCCTCCAGAAATTCGGAAAAGTTCTGATGGTCGTCATTGCTGTTATGCCAGCAGCTGGTCTGATGATCTCTTTAGGAAAACTGGTTGGCATGTGCGCAAATGACATTGCGGTCATCACAACGATCGGCAGTGTTATGGAAAACATTGGCTGGGCCATCATCAATAACCTGAACCTGCTCTTTGCCATTGCGATTGGCGGAAGCTGGGCCAAAGAAAGAGCAGGCGGTGCCTTTGCGGCATGTATTGCCTTCATTTTGATCAATAACATTACTGGTCAGATCTTCGGGGTAACCGATGCAATGCTGGCCGATCCGAATGCATTTACCCACACCTTATTTGGACAGACCATGGCAGTTGACGGCTATTTTGTCAGCGTTCTGGGTGCTCCAGCTTTAAATATGGGTGTATTTATCGGTATGATCTCTGGCTTTACAGGAGCGATTATCTATAACAAGTATTACAACTACCGTAAACTTCCAGATGCACTGGCATTCTTTAACGGAAAACGTTTCGTACCACTGGTTGTGATCGTATGGTCTGTAATCATTGCTCTGATTCTTTCGATCGTATGGCCATTCATTCAGCTTGGAATCAACAGCTTCGGTGTATGGATTGCAACCTCTTCGGAAACTTCTCCGGTTCTTGCGCCATTCATCTATGGAACACTTGAACGTCTTCTGCTGCCTTTTGGATTGCACCACATGCTGACCATCCCAATGAACTACACGTCCTTTGGCGGAACCTATGTCATCCAGACAGGTGCTCAGGCAGGTGCAGCTGTATATGGCCAGGACCCGCTGTGGTTAGCATGGGTTAACGACCTGATTAACTTCAAGAACGCTGGGGATGCTGCAAGTTACAACGAACTGCTCAACACCGTAACACCTGCCCGCTTCAAAGTTGGTCAGATGATCGGTGCTACTGGTCTGTTAATGGGTTTTGCGCTCGGTATGTATCGCAACGTTGATGCAGATAAGAAAAAACAGTACAAATCCATGTTCATTTCCATCTGTCTTGCCGTGTTCCTGACTGGTGTAACTGAACCACTGGAATTCATGTTCATGTTCTGTGCAATCCCTCTGTACATTGTTTATGCACTGTTACAGGGATGTGCGTTTGCTTTGGCAGGTATCTTCAATCTGCGCCTGCACTCCTTTGGAAACCTCGAGTTCGTCACTCGTATTCCAATGTCCCTGCAGGCTGGTCTGGCTGGTGACCTGTTCAACTTCCTGATTGCATGCGTACTGTTCTTCATTATTGGTTTCTTCGTATCGTATTTCATGATCAAGAAATTCAAATACGCTACTCCAGGTCGTCTTGGCAATTACTCCACCGATGACGATTCCAGTGCAGAGGATGCATCGGATTCCAAATCAAAATCTGGTTCCAAGAGCGGCCAAAACTCTCAGCCAGAACGCATTATTGCTCTGCTTGGCGGACGCGATAACATTAAAGATGTTGATGCCTGCATGACTCGTTTAAGAGTTACGGTTATGGATCCATCTCTGGTTGCTGATCTGGATGCGTGGAAAGCTGAAGGGGCAATGGGTCTGGTGAAAAAAGACAATGGAATTCAGGCCATCTATGGTCCAAAAGCCGATGTCCTCAAATCTGACATCAACGATCTTCTCTAAGAATTTCGGGATTGAATACCCCAGATAAAGGAGTTATCCATGATGAAGATTCTGACGCTCAATACTCACTCTCTTCAGGAAAAAGAAATGGACCTGAAACAGCAGATTCTTGCTGAATTTATTGAAAAAGAACAGCCGGATGTCGTTGCTTTGCAGGAAGTCAATCAGACCATGAGTGCGGATGCGCTGCCGGCTTTACCCCCTCGGTATGTGGCTGTGCAGAATGGGGTGCCCATGAAAGCCGATAACTATGCCAACGCACTTCAAAACAAGCTGATTGCTCTCAATCAGGATTACTATTTTGCCTGGCTGCCCATGAAGGTCGGCTATGACAAATACGATGAAGGCCTGGCTATTTTCTCCAGAAAACCGATTCTGAATGTCCGTCATTTCCAGGTGTCAAAAGATTACGAATATACCAACTACCGGATTCGTATGGCTCTTGGTATTGAAACGGAAGATGGATGGTTCTTCAGCACCCATATGAGCTGGTGGAATGATCCAGAAGAACCGTTTGCCAAAGAATGGAAAAAACTGAAAGAGAAAGTTTCAGATCTGCCGCAAGTCTTCTTGATGGGTGACTTCAATGGGGATGCAAATGTCCGCAATGAAACCTATGATGAGATCAGAAATTCCGGCTGGTTTGATACTTACGAACTTGCTTTGCGCAAAGACGAAGGCTGGACAGTTTCCGGTACGATTGATGGCTGGCATGACCAGAAAGAAGTCGAACACCGGCGAATTGATCTGATCTGGTCCAAGCAAGCTGTTTGTGTCCACTCCAGTGAAGTGGTCTTCAATGGAGTGAATCAGCCCATTCTTTCCGACCATTTTGGAGTCATGGCTCAGTACGAATCTAAATAATTAAACAAATTGTATACGCTGACTGTCTTTGGATGGTCAGCTTTTTTTGATTCCTGTTTTTCAAAAAGAGAAGCGAGAATATCCATTTTACATGGACCGTATCTGGAATTCTCATCAAAAAAGTCGATAAAAATAAAAAGCGATAAGGAACAGCAAAGAAATGGCCCTCTACAGGAAGTCGTCATTTCTGCGGTATAGAAAGAGAACCAGCAGCCGATTTATTGGGGATTTATACCCAACTGATACGAAATGATATGAAACCGTTAGTATTTGATCCGAAGAGAGAAGGCGGAGAATAGAATGTTTGTCTGATAAACTGCAAAGGATGATTATATCAACAAAAGCGACGAGATAGCAGTGATTTTTCGGTTATTTTAAATTTATGCATCTTTATGTTTTGTTAAAGTGAAGACAAAGGAAAAGTCCAAAGAAATGCAGTTTTGTATGGGTGTTTCCTTTGCTTTTTTCTGCTTGCATTGATTTGAAAAAGTGACGGAAAAAAGGGGTGTCTGAAGAAGGAGACGTGTGATCCGGTGTGATCTGCCTACGGGAAATGCTTCGACGTTTTTAAATTTTCTTAGATTTTCTTGTCTGATCTTCTTGTGATCATGTTTGCTTTTGGAGCTTCACGTTGGATGCCCACGCAGAAAAAAAGAATACTCAGAATCAGAAAGGATGATTGCAGTGACCGTACATTTCGAAAAAAACAGTCTGGCAAAATGGGTGACGATTTTAACGGCTTTGATTCTAAGCGCCAGCATGGCTCTTTCCATACTTCCAACCGACGTTTATGCTCAGGCTTTTGATGAGTCTGATTCGCCCCAGACAACCGAACCGGCAGGCCAGAGAAGTCAGGTACGGCTGGACGAAAAGCTGACTGATCCAACTACAGTTTTGCAGGCAAGTCCGGATCGGGCAGGGGATGTACTGACCTCTAAGAATGTGCGTCAGAGCAGCGAAGGATTCAACATTGAACTCTCGGCTTTGTCGAGTGCTGAAAGAATCAGTACGCAGCTCGAAGAACCGATGGACATCGTTCTGGTCCTCGATACTTCGGGAACCATGACGGTGAATTTTGGCCAGGATTCGTCTGGTCAGAATATGACCCGCATGCAGGCGATGCAAAAAGCTGTCAATGAATTTATCGATGAAGTCCAGGCATCCAACCAGGAAGCAAGTGAAGCAAGTGAACAAAGCCAGATCGGAATCATTACCTTTGGCGATGAAGCCGATCTGAATCTTCCGCTGACCAGTGATCTGAATCAGGCCAGGAAAGTCATTGATGGTCTCAAACCCTTTGGGGTGACGTATACCGATAAAGCGTTTATCAAAGCAAGAGAACTGCTTCAGTCGACGCCTTCAACTGACAATCGTCGCAAAGTTGTGATTTTCTTCAGTGATGGGGTTCCATCCAATGGTTATGGCTTTACCCGAAGTATCGCGGATTCGGCTGTTGAAAATGCCTATCAGATTAAAAGTGGCTATCAAGGAACAGTCTACTCGATCGGAATTTTCGGCACGGCCGATCCGGATGCCTCGATTCTGCTTCCGGAAGATAGTCGAAAAGATAACGAGAACCGCTTCATGCAGGCTCTGTCCAGCAACTTTCCAGACGCAAAAAATTACTCAACCAAAGGGGATCTTGGTCTGCGCTATTCCTACCGCTACTATATGAGTGCCCAGGATCCAAGTGCCTTGCTGAATGTCTTCGAGACCATTTTTGAAAGCATGACCATGGAATCCGGCTATCCGATTGAAACCAATCCGGATGCCCCGAGTCTGAGTGGATATACCACGATGACTGACCAGATGGGAGACTGGATGGAAGTCTGTTCAAATCCACTGCTGAATTATCAAGGACGTCAGTACGAGCCGGTTTACATCCAGCAAAAGGGGAATACCACAACGTATCGGTATTCCGGTTTTGTTGAGGGCAATGTGCTGACGGGTCAGAAAATTTACGATCTGGCCGTAACGGTAGAAGTCGATATAAGCACGCATCCAGGCAGGCAGGGGGATGAAGTTCTGTTTCGCTTCCCGGCTGCTTTACTGCCGATGACTTATTATCGGAAAAATGGACAGGAAGATGTGGAAACAATACCGGCCCTGCCAATTTCCCTGCAGTACAAGACCCGGATTAAACCGGCCATGGCCAATACGCTCAACGGTTTAGATCTGGATGCGAATGCACTTCAATGGATCCAGGAGCACCAGGAAAATGATCAGGTTCGTTTTTATGCCAATGTCTTTCAGAAACAGGGAAAGAATGATTTTGAAAGTGGAGCCACCGCCATTTTCCGACCAGCTTCAGAACCAATTCCAGCTTCAGAAACACCCACAGCAGAAAATGACAATACCTGGAGTGATTACCAGCTCGAAAAAGAGGACAATGTCACCGACAGTGCCTCATTTCGACAGAAGGGAACCATTGAAAATGGCCTGCGCGAGATTCAGTATGGCAACAATGGCGTGATGGTCTATGGCGTCAATACCGATCTGGAAGTGTACAAATTCGTTCAGGCCGACCGGACTTTGACCATTCCGGACCAGGATTTCCGCTTTCTGATTACGCTCAATGATGCCAATGGGCAACCATGGACCGGAACTTTAGAAGCCGAAAAGCTGACAGAACAAAGTCCGGATACCTATATTGCGATGGATCCGGTTGAGATTGTGAATGGCCAGGGATCTTTTATTTTAAAAAACAGAGAAAAGATCCGGATTCATGCGCTGCCGCTCTATGCCAGTCTCCATGTAGAAGAAGACACCAGTCAGAGCATGCCTGGCTTTACCTCGATCAGTCCGGCTGTTGACACCACTGTCCTGCCGCAGGGAATGGAACCGATTGCGTTTATCAACACCTACCAGCCAGAACCGCTGATCCTGAGTGCTTTGCAGACTGGTTTTAGCGGGGGAAGAATCTTTCGGGCCGTGAGTGGCAAGAGAGCGACGTATTCCAGTTTCGGATTGATGCCGAAAGCCCAATAGATGCACCGCTTCCATCGCCAAATACGGTCAACGTGACCAGTCAAAGTTCAAATCATGCATTTGCCTTTGGATCTGTGGCCTTTGAAAAGCCTGGTATCTATTCGTATTATGTTTCCGAAAGCCGTACCGGTCAGTATGATCTTCCAGGCATTAAAGAGTCCATGGAAGTCTATCGAGTTACTCTTGAGATCACCCAGAATCCGACAGATGGAAAACTGACCGCTTCAAAACCAGTAATTGTTTGCCTGCGGGATCAGGATGGAAATAAAACTGAGAATCCACCGGTTGATCAGATTTCCTTTACCAATACCTATTCCGTTGGAAATGCGGTGTATACCCCGATTCTGACCAAGACGCTGGAGGGAGATGTGGATGGACTTCCTGAGGCCATGCAGACGTTCTGGTTTGAAATGAGTACGACAGATCCAAATGCGCCGATGCCAGACGGTGACTTCCAGACGGATGGAAATACCAGGACACTGATTGTCAACAATGCGGGAACCCTGATTTCCTTTGGCCCGATCAGCTTTACATCAGAAAACGCTGACCATACGTATGAATATACTTTCAAAGAGGTGGCTGGAAGCATAGAGGGTATGACCTATTCGTCAACGGTCTATCATCTTTCCTTAACTGTCACCAAGAGATCTGTCAAAGACGAGGTTGTACTTGAAGTCATTCCAACATGGAGTGTTGAGGATGAAAATCGAGAAGAGGAAACTGAGAATTCAGATAACACGCAGGCAGATCAGAGGGCACTTCTACCTTTACCAGCCGAGGAGTCTCCAGTCTTTGAAAATACCTATTTCTACCAGCCGGCAGACGTGAAGCTGCAAGGGGAAGTGTATTTCAATGACCAGCTGGTCAAAACCCCGGAATTGTTTACTTTTTCTATGACCTGGGCAGATGAATCGACAAAAGCAGCTTACGAACAGGGAATCATTCAGTCCAATCCTTCCGTCAAGCCAGAGAATGAAATTTTGCAGACACTGCCCAATACCGATGCCGGAACATTCCAGTTCGATACGCTGACGTTTAGCAGACCAGGAAACTATTTCTTCAAAATCACTGAAAATGATCCCTATAACCTGGCTGGATATGGAGCTAAGGTTGATCATTCAAGAGAATATGCAGTTGTTCAGGTCACAACCCCAGAAAATCCTGCGATATCCAGCAAGCTTGAAGCGAGCGTGTATTACATCAATGCTAAAAATCCACAGACAACGATCGACAGGGCGCAATTCTATAATTATTACAAAGCCGTGTTTGATCCTGACGAAGCGTTGACCATTCCGGCCATCAAGCATTTCCAGCATAAAAACGGATCTCCATTAACGGAGGCAGAAAAGAATCTGAGTTTTACGTTTGAACTGACTTCATTGGATACACAGGGTGAGTCGGTCTATCGTTTCTTTAAACCGGAAGGAGAACAGTTTAATGTTCTCGATGGTGTGACCTACAATGCTCCGGGAACGTATACGTATCAACTCCAAGAAAGCCCGCAGTTAGGCGGCTACCCGGCTGGAAATATCGATTTTGATTCGAGCGTGTATACCATCACGGTAAAAGTTGGAACAAAACCAGCCAAAAAGCCGACGGATCCAGACAACCCGGCAGCGGAGGCCGATCCGATCAATCCTGAAGAGCAGACCGGCCTTCTCTATATTGAATCCGTAACGATCCTTAAAGATGGAAATAAGATAGACTGGGATAAAGACAAGGAAGAGCTGGATCCGCTGGTTTTCAGCAATTCCTGCAAGCGGACTCCAGTCACCGCGCCTGCCTTTACGCCGGCAAAGAAAATCCTGCGCAATGACACGCTTTCGGAAGGTCAGTTTACATTCCAGTACACAGTCAATTCTGAACAGATCGATGGCTGGGCGGTGAATCTCAATGATGATCTGACCATTGATGAGCAAGGGAATATCACAGTAACAAACAAGGCTGATGGGACCATTCCGCCCCTTTCACTGACCTTTACCCAGCCCGGAACTTACACAGTGACTCTGGAAGAAATTGGTGAAGAGAACGATGAATTTTACTATGACCAGTCCGTTCTGAGCTGGACCTATGTAGTTACCGAAGAAAATGGCCAGCTCAGTTATACGCTGACTCAACCACCCCAGCCGGCTGCCTTCACCAATGCCCGCAAAAGCCAAAGTCCGCAAAATCCAGGCGGCGGTGGATCCGGAGGCAATGGGAATGGCGGCAATAATGGAGGATCCAATAACAACACGAACAATGGATCCAACAATGGCGGCTCTGGCAATGGATCTAACAATGGATCGAATAATGGTTCGAATAATGGAAATGCCGGAAACGGATCGAATAGTGGATCTGGCAGCGGTTCGAATGGTGGTTCCAGTAATGGTTCCAGCAACAGTTCGAACAACTCGAACCACGGAGCAAATCTAGGCGGCACCAATTCTTCTGGTACCCAGCCCACTCAGACAAAAACATCGGGTTCTTCTAAGAGCGCACCAACAGCACTTAGAACGGATACTTATTTCTGGCTGATAAGTGGAACAGCCGCCGCAGCAATCCTTCTTCTTTCTTACATGCAGGAAAAGAAGCTGAAAAGATCCTTGAACAAGCGCTAAACCAGCAGCAGTTCAAGTGGCCAGACTCTGGCAAGAAAACCAGATCACCCAGTAAATCGAATCTGAAATCTGAAAATGACAAAGCCCCTGTACTAGGTGAAACGAGTTTGAATCGTTTGCTCAGGTACAGGGGCATTTTTGGCTTTTTGAACCAGAAAGAAATCTTCTGGGATTGTGGTCTTTAGAAAACAGGTGCTGGTCACTATTGATTGACTGGCTGACCTTTGGCAATTTTGTCTCGCTCAGAAACGCTTTCAGTTTCTGTATGGGGTGGGCAGCAGCTCTGGCGTTTGATGATCTGGTAGGGAACCAGGGTTCGAGAAGCCATCAGCCCGGCATTTTCAAGGTGGTTCAGAGCCTGGCTGGCCGCTTCGATTCCAAGCTGGATGGCATTGACATCGATGGAAGACAATGCTGGATCAGTCAACATACAGAAATATGAATTGTTAAAGGAAATCAGCGACAGATCCGTTGGAATGATCAGGCCCATTTCAGCACAGATTTGACGGACGATGATGCCGTAAATATCGTCGCTGACAACGACTGCGGTTGGATAGCTTGGATTTTTGCGATCCAGAAGTTCACGGATTTGCTCGAGGCCTTCATCATCCCCCTGTTCAATTTCCAAAGACAGTTCCGGAAGATTGGGCAGACCGTGCTCATTGAGGTACATTCGATATCCGCGTCGACGACTGGCTGAATAGATCTCACTGGAAGGTGAGCCGATGAAGGCGATCCGTTTATGACCCATATGGGCTAAATGGGCGGTTGCATCGTAGCCGGCCTGAATGTTGTCATAGTCGACACAGACCGTTTCTGCTTTATTGTTGGCGGGCTGGCCGATTTGAACGTAATCGATGCCTTCGTCATAGAGATACTGAATGACCTGATCATCCTTGCGGGAGAACAGAACAATATACGAGCTGGAAAAATCGGCTTTTTGAAGCTGACGGATAGCCTGAATGATTTCCTGATCGTCTTTACCGGTGATCGTTGCACTCAGGCAATGACGCATATTGGCAAACTGGGTGATTCCGCGAATCACTTCCAGATAAAAAGGGTTTTCATAAGCAATTTCAGCTGAAGGCGGCATGATAATCCCCAGAACAGAAAGAGGTTTGTTTTCAGCTGGAGCTTCAGCCGGTGTAGGCGGCTCATATCCAAGCTGGGCCATGGCCTTGCGGACACGGTCCTGGGTGCGTTTAGAAATCGAAGAACTGTTGCGGATGGTACGGGAAACCGTTGAAGGCGATACCTGGGCTAACGCTGCCACATTGCGAATGGTTACTGGCATGGAAGATACTGCTCCTTTCAAAAGCAAAAACAATGGATAAATACATGCTCAAAATAGATATAGAAAAAATCCGATAGAGGTCAATGGTGCATTCCTTCTGGTTTGGATTGTGCAAACAGGCAGAATAGAATGCAGAGACTCAAAGCGGATTAGATTCAAAAATAAATCGTTATCCGATATAAGGATACCGTCTCAGACATGGCACTCTGAAAAATGACTGAGGCAGATTTGGTTTCTGATGCGGAAATTAAATGCAAATGGAATGAAACAGAATAAAACTAAGAGAAATATTCTTTTTCTTAATCCGTTTGTGATCAGAAATCTCCAGACTGAGTTCGGGTATTTGATACGAAAAAGATATCATATTTCACAGACATCTGAGAAAAAAGTTCGAAAATACGGTTGAATATATTGACTGATCGACGGGAATTTATAGGCAGACAGAATTGTTGCCGACCCAAAATCGGGTATTCATACATCAGGGAAGATGAAGCGGCGAAATGCGGTGGAATCGATATGCTTTGTGATCTGCAACTTTGCACAACTTCCAGACAACCTTTAAGAAAATGACCCCATTTATGCTGGGATTTTCGGGTCTATCGCTTTTGGATTCCAGATCAATTCATGGATTGTTTTATGAGGCTACAATGATGAGTCATAAAGAAAGTAGGGACACTGTTGGAGATTGGCAAGGAAAAGACGCAGCTGACTGTTACAGCAGGCGACGGCTGAACAGGTGCTGAAAGAGTGGCGGGCTGTTCAGCTGATCTAGAAAGTGGAATTACAATTTGAAAAGATCAAGAAATTTGCTTTAAGCCCTTGCAGGAATGATTTGAAAGAGCTTTATCTATCGTAAAAATAACATGTTGCAATTTGTGAGCAATCAACTGGATTAAAAATCATCCGTATGGAACAATATAGAGGCTGAGCTGATAGGCACATTAAAAATTAATAAAATAATCTAATAAAGTTTATGTAAATATATAAGTAAATTACTTATACAATCTAAATAAATTGATCGCCATAAAGCTCGCCTGGCCTGCGGTTTTGCAGCAGCCCGATCCCTGTTCTTTCTGAGTCTTGCAAAAAGCGAAGATGGAAAGATGGGACTGAATCTTTTGATCAGCAAGCATAGAGATGGACTGATTTCATCCGGCAGCCAGTACTTGTCAACAGGAAAGAAACAAAAAGACCTGAAACAGAAACCAGGACCAGAAAATAAGTCATTGGTCCTGTCCTCGTTCATGCTTTGCACAGACTACGGTGAATCCAGATTAAAACCTGTCATGAAAGAGAAATCTGTTTCTATCTTGACCAGATCAAGCGTGCGTTCGGTCGTTAAAGCTTTTCAGACCTTCCGGATCCCTTCTTGATTTCGTCATGATTGAATTTATCGTCAGTCTGGATTTACCACGCACACGCTTTAACTATTTCTATCTCTTGAATCCTGCCTGCCTTGTCAGTGCGGGTTTGGAAATCGATCACATTGTTTTCATTCATGGTCAGGATGAAAAGTGATCAGAGCCAGACTGAAAATCTGAAAGCCGAAGGCTGCAGAGATGTAGGAAACAGACTGAAAATGTTCAGGAAACCATTCATACCTAACACAGATTTTGAACATTGATTTTAAATATGGATTTGAATTGATGATTTGAGATCTGTTTTTGTGTGTTTTCCAGACCCTTTTCTATGCAAAGTCTGAATTGTTGTTTCTTTATATCGTGAAACACATGTGAATACAGATTTGTCAGTCGAGGTCATCGGCTGAGTTTTTGTGTCTTATCAAAACTGAGAAGTTGTTGCAAGACATTTTAGATGCAGCCTGGAAATCCGGTCGTCAAGATTTCGGCTGAAACAGTGAAAGATAGAAGTCTCAAAGAAAATCACCACCTAAAGGTGAAGAGTGGGTTTAATAACTGCCGTGCAGGACAGAGGGACTCGTTTTTTATCTGTCTGATACCAAAACGAGAAGCGATCAGCAGTGAATTCATGCAGAAAGCGAGTCTGACAAATAAATATATTCAAAGCATAAAAAATCCCATCTAACATTATATCTTTCAGAAAACGATGAAACAAGAATTCATTTTTTAAGAAATCAAAAAAAGACCGAAAAATATCATATAAATACGGATTTATTGAATGAAAGGCGCAGGAATAGACTATGAAAAAATATAACGTAGCAATTCGAAACCTCTCCACTGTTCTCCTTGCACAGACACTGCTTCTGAATGCCCTGCCAACTGCAGTGCATGCTCAGGAGAGTCAGGACAACCACGAAAAGGCCACAGATACCATTAGCGTTACAGTTTCTGATGAAAAGACTGTTTTAAGTGTAAACGGATCTTCAGTTGCTGAAAATATCGATGTTCAAAGTGAAAATTCTGCCTCTTTAGATCAGGAAAACAAACCGGCTCAAGAATCTGATGGCGCCTTACAGGCAGAAAAAACGATGTCAACAGAAGATCAGACTCAGTCAGAAGATTCAGCCAAGGCCAGTGAGAAGAAAGACTTCTCCAACGATGAATTCGAAGAATCGACTGACCATCCTGGACCAGCTGACGAAAATATGGCAGGTATTCCTTCCGGTGCAGAGGCAGATGAAGCCTCCAGGGAGCGGGATACTGACCAGGTCCGGGTTGATCTGATGCCAACCGATGATCACAAAACCAAATACAACGGCATGGCTGAGTATCGTCCGGATGGAGTCCCTGATGAAGCGCAAAAGGATATGGATGGCAAATACACCTGGCAAAAAACTGGTCAGACTGAAGTTGTAACCGAAGAAATCGATCGACCGGATGTAACTGGACTGACCCCTGTGACTACAACTGAAGATCTGAAAGATGCCGATGGAAAAGTGATCGGTCAACGAATTACAAATTCGTACATTCTGCCTGATGGTATGCCATATCGTGACGTCCAAGAGGACCGTTATGTCTTTGATCAGGATGGCAATCGAATTGAAGATGTCATTGTCGATGAAGAGCAGAGCAGTGTCCTGGTGAATAAAGTAACCACCTACACCGATGCTACAGTTGAACATAAAGTGAATCCAGGATCGGTAACCGTAGAAATGGAAACGCAGACGCGACGGCTTGATGAAAATGGGAAGACCGCAGTGCCAGAACATGAACTGCCAACAGTTGCCGGCGGAACCGTAATCATTAAAGATGACAGCGAAGATGGCAAGTATGCAGCCGACATCACCCTGAAACTGGCGGGAGTTGCCGGTCTGAATGGCGTAACCATTACGGTGACGGGACCAGACGGCCAGCCGCAGACAGCCACTCTCAAAGAAGTGAAGGTTGGAAATGACACAACATATAAACTTTCTGGGATCCATGTCAGTGGTCTGAGTGGAAAAGATGACCAGCTGATTACCATGACGCTGTCTGGAAAACAGATTTATGACATTACTCGCAACACCTCGCAGTCAGCCCAGAATTCGGATTTATTGAAAGATCCAAATCAGGTTGTAAATCCAGATCTTCAAAGCAGTACCTGGAAAGCCGATTTCCTGTACAGTGATGGCCTGACAGGGTTAGGGGATGCAGGCAATTTCTCTGTTTTTGCCAAAACCTTTAAGTGGACAGGTCATACCAACGCGAATGTTGCGGTTGGAGAAATGGATGCCAGTACTCCATATATCGGCATTGGCTTTGATAAGAATCCATCTGGAAGCGATCGGCTTGATTACTCCAATAAGGACCTGAACTACGTAGGATCCTTCAAAGGCGACGGCAGCTTTGCGATGAACAATACGAATTCATACCTGATCATCGGGGACAAAGAGTATGCAATCAAGCAGAATCCAGATCCGGGCCAGAGAGATTTGTATACGCTGACCAAAACCGATGTAAATGGCAATGTGCAGACGATCTATAAAAACCAGGGCAATATCAAAGGGATTCAGAAAGCAGAAACACCAATCAATTTTGATAAAGCGTTGGGGAAACTTGCCGAGTATGCGGTGAATCTGCAAAACCAGACCAGTGTCGATGCAGGCATGGACGAAGAAGCGAAAAAGGCGGCGCAGGCAGTTGTGGATCAGATTGCCAAAGCAACCGTTCGTGACGATCAGGGAAATAAAGATCTCCGTATCGACTGCTCTGTCTGCCCGACAAATGAAGATGGAATCTATCTGGTCAATATGAGTATTGATGACTTGCGCTCCCTCAACAGCGGTGATCAGTTCATCCATCTGAATAATATGGGGGATAAAAAAGTTCTGATCAATGTCACTGGTCTTGACCAGAACAGGACAGGGTATGATATCCGCGCCAATATCCGTCCAAACGCAACATCGCAGGCTTTCTCTCCATATAATGCCAATGTCATGTTTAACTTTGGAAGTTATAGCGGGCGCCTGAATTTTGATAAAACATGGTACGGATCAGTTCTTGCTCCAAATGCAGTAGTTGAAGTTGGAAATGGCGAGTTCAACGGCCGTCTTATCGCGAACTCCGTGGTGGATGGCCATAACGAACAGCATGGCAATGGTGATAATTGGCATAAAGGGAAAGAAGAAAAAACAGAAGAAGTCACCATGCAGATGTTTGTACAGATGAAAGTCAACATTCAGGAAGCTAAACATGAAAAGACAATTGTTAATGGAATCCCAAATGCTGAGTTCATCCGCTATAATCAGATGTTCTATGTTCCAACTCCAGATCCAGAGAATCCAGAGACTCCGGAGAATCCAAATCCAGATACTCCAGATCCAGATGAGCCCGACAAGCCAGTAACTCCCGATAAGCCGGTAACTCCCGATAAGCCGGTAACTCCCGATAAGCCGGTAACTCCCGATAAGCCGGTAACTCCTGACAAGCCGGTAACCCCCGACAAGCCAGTAACCCCAGATAAACCAATCACACCAGGATCGAAGATACCAAAGATGAACGTCAAATCCAGAACCAATGGAAAAACAGAAGACACACTGACAACAAGTGACACTACGATCTTTCAGACTGGCACCCAGACCGTCTCTGGAACACGGGCACACCTGCCAAAAATTGAAAAGAAGGCTAAAACCACTCCACATACTGCCGTATTTACTGGTATGGTTGCCAATTTGAGTGCACTTTTTGCTTCTGCTGGTGCAGGTGTATTAAGCCTGATTGGTTTGCATCGTAATAAAAACAGAAAAAATCACAGTCAATACTAAAATTTTCATTGCTGAATCTCTATGTGATCGATAAATGTTGACTGCTGATCAGAAGAAAATGTTTTAAATTCTCGGCTCCATCATTGATTTATGAATATAAGAAGAGGCATATAAGAAGAGACCTTAAAACCTGCTGCTAATTAGAGTGGGGGAGTCAGGGAGTCTTCTTTGCAGTTTGCTCTTTATGGGGCAAAAATAGTCCCATCACTTTTTTCTTGACTTTTTTAGGTGATCTGTCACAATGAATCCCTATCGCCACAGGGCGGTAGGGATTTTTTATATCCATATATCTGTCTCAGATCCAAAAGGGACGTTTAGACCAGAACCTGAACATCCCGATTGAATCTTTACGGCCAGAAAAAGGTCGAATGCGAAATACTAAAATATTTTCACAAAAGCGCTTGACCCGGAATACTGCCCGGTGTTATAGTAACTGAGCGTTAAGAAAACGCGGCAACAAAGCCGATGATCTGACGCAAATCATCTTTAGATATCGAGGAAATCATCGGTTGTGAAATCATTAAAAATATTTCACAAAAGATGTTGACGAATGATCTGGCTGATGATAAGATAAACAAGTCTTGTGAGGGAAGTTGATTCACTCGCAAACAGATGGCTCTT
>CAJTVE010000057.1 GCA_910579655.1 uncultured Allobaculum sp.
ATCGAGAAAGATTTGTTTGCATTTTGAAGACAAAACACGAAAAATGGTTTTGTGAAAAAAGCCATGAATTATTCGGGATATAGGTAGAACAATATGCAAATGGCCGAATGCAAGATGCAAGAACTAAAAAAGCTTGCTACTCCTGTTGCAATGTGGGTAGCAAGCAATTTTAGTCCGATGATGACTGTGGTCATCGAAGATGGACATGTTACTCTTTTAGAAAAAGAGATGGGCGTTCCTATTGAACGCGGCGATAAGGGTGAAACTGTTGAAAATTTACAAGCTCATGACCCAGCGAAGGCGCACTCATAAATGCTTCAAAATCCGATTCTGACACGTTGGAATAGCAATAAATGCTTCCGTTGTTGAATCTGATGTATAAGCATCTGTTTGGTGCATCGTAACAAACCGCACGCATTCTGGAGGAACTAACAGGAATCCAGTCCATAAATTTCCTTTCTAGACGGTTGATGGCCGTCGAGAACTATTATAGCCGCCTACATTGGCGGCTTTTTGTTAGGAGTAAAAACAATGCAGAAAAATAAAGTTGTTGCCATGATTAGTCAGCCTATGGGTGGCTTGTCCGATGAAGCGATTATTACAAACCGTGCCAAAGCAGAAGCGTTACTGGACTCGTTAGGCTTCGACGGTGTAAACACTTTATTCACGGACGACTGTGCGGACGATGAAGCAAAGAATAGGCCGCTAGTATCACTGGCCAAATCGCTTGAAATGATGGCCAAAGCGGATATTGCTATCTTCTGCCCTGGTTGGGAAAAAGCCAGAGGGTGCCAGATCGAGTATCAAGCCGCTAAGGCCTATGGCATCCCATGCATCGCACTGATTTAAACCCCTCGAAATCGAGGGGTTTTATTATGCCCGATTGCCATTACGGCGCTTAAACTGACTGGCCTGATCCAGGCACGATCTTAAAACTGCCGGTCGCTTACGAATTTAGTGAGCGGAGAGGAGAAAAAAGTTATCTAGAGTTCCCGAAAAAATATACCACTAGTTTTTTATCTCCCAGAGGTGACTACTGAAATCAACTTTACTTAAGGAGAAAATTGGATACTGCCTAGCTCTATCTCCCTTATAAAGGTACGATTCCTAGTGGAAAAACTTACCACTAGAAAGACGATAGAATGTTCATTTTCTATAAGCATCAAAATGGGACGGACTATGCCGGAGCCCGCATTTCTCGATGAAAAAATGGGACAAGCTATCAAAAGGCAATTCACAATCTTGTCAAAGCTAAGGAACAGTCCGTTAATTAACTGATCATTTTTCATTGATCTACTATTGGGACAACAAAGGGCATATTAATCTCAAACAGAAACATATGACTCTAGATTAGTTTGATATAATTTATTAAAAATTATAACTATATTTTAGAGAATATGGCACCAATAAACGGAGCGTGCAATTCTATCGGTTGAATGATCAATTTGTTTAGGGACTGTTCCTAATCAATAAAGAAAGGAATATTTTCAGATCAGATCCATGCCTCGAGAAGCCAATTTGGCTATAACGTATTTGAGATAAAATCCCCACTTTCAATTTCTTTCTGAAAGCCTAGTGGCAAATAGTTTCGGGAACTATAGGTTATGGATTTAAAAGAGCTATTAGGAGATAGCCTGGCTGAACCAGTGGAGGCTGCTATCGATCGTCACAATTCCGAAAAGGGAACTAAGGTCAAGCTGGTCGACTTGGCCGAAGGTGGCTTATGAATTCTTAGTCAAAGAAAAAGCTGGCGAACTTTCTTTCTCTAGTGCAGCTGCTAAGAAACAGTTCGTTCGTGAAGCTGTTGGAAAAGAATTCAAGGCAGGCAGTCTTTGGAAATAAAAGTCTGAAGATTCTGAAGATAAGGTTTGTAAAAGCACCATCAGCAGTGTTGCGTTAAAATATAGAAAGTACGAGACGTACGAAAGCGAGGTATTGATGATGAAAAAAGCCGCAATTGTCATGGACAACGGTTTCGAAGAACTCGAAGCCATGGGTCCAATCGCCCTGTTACGCCGGGCTGGAATGCCGGTTGATCTGGTCAGTGCTGCCAATACGGATTCAGTAACGGGTCGTTTTGGCGTTACCTATTCGCCAGCAACTCCTCTGAAAGATTATGATTTCTCAGATGTAGATGTCCTGATCATTCCAGGCGGTGCCCATGCTCCAAAACTTGAAGCCAACGAAAAAGTCAAAGAAGTCATTACTGAGTTCTACAATGACCCTGAAAAATATGTAGCGGCCATCTGCGCTGCTCCAACCATCCTTGGTCATATGGGTCTGCTTGAAGGGAAAGACTACACTTGCTTTACATCAATGAACGATGAATTCGGTGGAACGTATAAAGATCAGCCTGCCGTAGTCGATGGCAAACTGATCACCGGACGCTCGGCTGCAGCCGCGATTGATTTTGCCTGGGCGATTATGGAAACTGTTTTAGGCAAAAAGCACACGGATGAAGTGAAAGCATCCATTTTCACGTTGTGAAATCCATTGAAAAGCAATGGCTTGACTATATAGAAGACCATCTGCAGGAAAGCCATAAAAGTGCATTGGAGATCAGCCGAACCATTCAGAACTCTCCATTAGAATACGAAGTTCCCAATCAGAGCAGTGCCGTGCCGATTTATACCCGCACGCTTCATCTTCCCAAGTTTTTTACCCAGCAGGATAAAGAGAATTTCGAAAAGCTCTGTCAGACTTTTTATTCGATCTTTGAAAAGACCATCGCTGCTTACCAGAATGATCCAGAGATACGCGCTCTGTTTCACTTCTCGCCAGAACTGGAGGAACTCATCGCCCTGGAGCCTGGCTATCAGGCAGCCATCCCGGTTTTACGCATTGATATTTTCTATGATGAAGAAACCGGCGATTTCAAGGTCTGTGAGTTCAATACAGACGGAACTTCCGCTATGTATGAGAATGATTTGATGTTTAAGTTTCTGGTCCATAATAACGTCTGGAAGGCCCTGGAACCAGAGGTAAGTTATATGCCGCTGATGAATCCGTTAGTGGATGCTTTGCTTCTGGATCTGGAACAGGCGACGAAAAAAAAGAAGCCGGTGATTGCCATTTCAGACTTTCTGGAAAATGCGTATCTTCCAGAACTGTATGCGATCGAACAACTCCTTCAGGATCGAGGATATATGGCGCAAGTCGTCGATATTCGCGATCTGCAATATGATGGAACATCACTCTATGCCCCCAAAACAGGTGTTCGCTATGACGCCCTGTATCGAAGAGCCGTCACGCAGGACGTGCTGGACCATCTCGATGAAATCAAGCCGTTTTTACAGGCTGTAAAAGAGGGGAAGATTGTGCTGGCCGGGGCGTTTAAAACCCAGATTCCACATTCCAAAACGATCAGTGAAGCGCTCTTTGAGCCGGCTTTACAGAAATACTTCACCGAGCAAGAAGTGAAGTGGATTGAAGCACATTTGCCCGAAGCGTTTGATCTGACACCAGAAACTGCCGGACGGGTCAAACAAGACCGAAAACACTGGATCATCAAGCCCAAAGAAGGCTATGGGGCTAAAGGCGTCTATGCAGGTGTCGATCTTGCCGAAAAACACTGGCCAAAGCTGGTCGATGATCTGATCGATCATGGCTATATCGTGGAAGAATATATTCCCCACTATCAGTCGATGAACATTGATCTGCTCGGACCGGATGGTCTGAAACCGTATTCCAATCTGACTGGTCTGTATGTTTTCAATGGCCGGTTTGCGGGCGTGTATTCCCGCCTGTCCGATGCTGGAATTGTTTCGACGCAATATAACGAGCGTATGGTCCCCACACTCTTTCTTAAAGAAGACCAGTAAACCAGAAAACTGGAGGATCAGAAGGCTGGAACCCCAGTAAACCCGATGAACGCAAAGAAGCCGGATCTCATTCGATTTGAACAAGATCCGGCTTTTCTGCTGGTCTGTTGATCGGGATTGGTCTGCCTCATGCAGAGGCGTAGAGATGTGCTGGACAGTTGGAAAAAGAAAGGGATGGCTGAAAAGTTCTGGTGCATGGAGCGCTTTGCGGCGATGAGAAGCCTGGAAACAGACGTCACAGCCATTTGATCCTTCTTCCGCTTTATACCTCTTTTGCCTGGCTGGCGGGGACAAGAAAGTCTTTAATTTTCTGTCCGTCCTGGAATCCTTTGAGGTACAGGCGATGCAGGTTGTTTGGATTCCGGTCAAGTGTATCGACGCCGCATGTATCATCGGGAGCGACAATCAGAACCTTGCCTTCTTTCTCCAGCTCTTTGGCTTTTGCGACGACTTCGTTATAACGGTCGGCTCTTGAGCGAAGACCCTCAGCGGCTTTGGGGTAACAATGCATGAAGGCAGCAACAGCCTGGTCTTTATAGGGCTTGCGGTCGATATCGCTTGGCTTGGTCAGAATGATAACGACTTTATCGGCACCAAGTTCGAAGGCTTTATCCAGTGGGATTGGATCTGAGAGGGCACCATCAAAAAATGGCACGCCGGCAATCATATAGGGATGATTGACAACGGGAATCGAGCAGCTGGCCTTGAAAATGTCGTACCGGTTTTCCTGAAGCCAATGGCGGTCAAAGTAGGCAGGCTTGCCGGTAATCGCATTGGTCGCTACAACAACCATCTGAATATCGGAGGCATTGAAGGCATCGAAGTCCAGTGGGTTTTCACCATCCTTGTTGGAGAGAGTACTGTAGATGTAGTCCATATTAATGAACGAACCGGTTTCAAAGTAATTGTGGAATGACATATATTCTGGTCTTCCGGAATATTCTCGATAAAACATATAGTTCCGGCCGAGCTGGTGGGCAATATAGCTGCAGACGTTGGCTGAGCCAGCGGAAATTCCAATCGCGATATCGAATTTTACGTCATCAAACATACAGGCATCCAGAACGCCTGCTGCATACATGCCGCGCATCCCTCCGCCAACATCAATGACTGCGGTTTTCATAAAAAGATTTCTCCTTTACTGA
Source organism: uncultured Allobaculum sp. (assembly GCA_910579655.1). GTDB lineage: Bacteria > Bacillota_I > Bacilli_A > Erysipelotrichales > Erysipelotrichaceae > Allobaculum. Next base: position 4,967 of record CAJTVE010000057.1, read on the forward strand.
TTTACTGATTTACTTTTTTATTTATTCCTTACTTATTGTGCTTATTTTAGATTGGCACTGGATCTGAATCCTGCAAAGTGTCAATGGAGTCCTGAATCCAGGAGCTTTTCAGAACAAAGCAGAATCCAGCTTCCATGAAATGGAAGTTTTGCATGACCATTGTAAGGAAAAATAGAAACAGAATGAACAAACAGAAGCGAAAAAGTGCGGGAAAAATCCAGAAGAGTCATGCAGATTCGAAATTCAGCAGACCTGAAAGCGGTTTGTCAGAGGATCGGGGGCCTATGAGAATGATCAGATCCGGATGAAATATCGCTCAAAACGGTTCGGTTTTTGGTGGGGCTTGATTTTAAAAGGGGTGTGCAATAGAATAATTGTGCGCTGTGCCCGTAGCTCAATGGATAGAGTAACAGATTCCGATTCTGGTGGTTGGAGGTTCGAGTCCTCTCGGGTGCGCCATTTTTTTTTGCCTGTTTTCTCTCAAAACGGCTAAAATAAATAAGAAGCTTGATTTCAGAATTCATCAATTCTGAAGATTGATTCGTTTATGGCGTGAACAGGTCCACATAGCTCAGTCTGGATAGAGCACGTGCCTCCTAAGCACGGGGTCGGAGGTTCGAGTCCTCTTGTGGACGCCACTTTACAGATAAAGCTGCCTATCAAAATGCCTTGCCGCATCCGATGGGCAGCTTTTCGTTTGTCATCCAAAAGCGCTGGCCCCCTTTTCCTGAATGCTCAGACCCGGTCGTTCAGGAGGTTTGATGGATTCAAAAGATTTGGCGCAAATCTGCAAGTGGATCAAGCCAAAACATTGGAGAAGACAATGTGGCGCTATTTGTGTCTGTTTAAAATTTCTTCGAAAACTTGATCATTATTTTCGACAAATCGCCAAAGGCGAATTAAATGGAAATATGAGCTCAAAAAGAGGACTCAAAATGAGTTTATGAAGACCAAAAGGCCGGAAATGGATACAATAGAAAAAGAGGCGAAAGGAAGGGATTTCATGATAGATCGTTTTCCAGTGAGAATGGATCCGCTCAATCGCCTGGGATGGGTGGATGTCTACCTTCCGGATGATTATTTTTATTCCAATCGGCGCTATCCGGTGCTGTATATGTTTGACGGTCAGAACCTGTTTTTTGATCAGCAGGCGACATTTGGCCGTTCGTGGGGACTTAAGGAGTTTCTCGATTCCTGTATGGATCCCTGCATAGTGGTTGGACTGGAATGTGACCCGAAAGACCAGAACCGGCTTCACGAATACACTCCCTATCCATTGGCAGAAACGTTCTTTGGAGCCACAGTTGGCGCCGGAGCGGTGTTAATGGAGTGGATTGTCCAGGTGCTGAAGCCGATGATTGACCATAAACTGCGAACCTGGCCGCAAAGAGAAGCAACTGCCATAGCAGGCAGCTCCATGGGAGGCTTGATGGCCTTCTTTGCGGTTACCCGGCATAACTCTGTATTTTCCAAGGCGGCTTGTCTGTCGCCGTCCCTGTTTCTTTGTGAAGAAGAAATTTCCAGAGAACTGGAACATGGCGGACTGGATCCGGATACACGGATTTATTGGTCATTTGGATCCAAAGAATTGTCGGCTCCCATGCGTGTGGAAGCAGAAATGCTTCTGGTGGAATACAAATGGGCTCTGGAGCGGCAGGGAGGACTTGGCAAAGTCTCCATTGTCGAAGATGGCTCTCATAACGAAGAGTGCTGGGGAAAACAGAATCCAGAATACTATCGCTTTTTCTGGAATGACCCCAAAGATCTTGACTGAGCTGCTGAGGTAAGGGTATGACAAAAGACGAACTCGATATGGTATCATTTGGCATCATTGCCGATGCCGGCGATGGCAAATCTTACGCGTTTGACGCGCTCAATGCAGCCCGTAAAGGGGATTTTGGCGGCTGTGAAGCTTTGCTTGCCAAAGCTCGGACCGCCATTGAAAAAGGACGGCGTGCCCAGACAGACTTGTTGTTTGCGGAAATGAATGGTGAACATCACGATGTCAACGTTTTGCTGGTGCATTCACAGGACCATCTGATGGATGCCATGCAGACGATGGATCTGGTCACGGAACTGGTTACACAGATTAAAGAACAGAAAAAATTAGAAAAACGAATAGAAGAGCTGGAAAGAAGGGTAGACAAGTGAAAATTGCACTGATCTGTACTGGCGGCCTTTCAACCAACTGGATCATTAAACGGCTGGAAGAATTCGCAAACGACCATAATGAAGTGGTTGACTTAAAAGCGTATGGACTGACGGACTATTATCCAGCAGTTGCGCAGGCTGATGCGGTGCTTCTTGGACCGCAGATCAGCTACTATAAAGGTGAAATTGAACAGAAACTTGGCCATCCAATCGGCGTGATTTCCGCCAATGATTATGCAACGGCCAATGCAGAACATATTTTCGCTCAGGCATTCGAACTGGCAGGCAGGTAGCCTGCTTTTTTTCGTCTTTTGGATATGAAATTCAAATCTTATTCGTTTGGTATCTTTGAGATAAAATATCAGTCACTTGAAATAATTTCTTATCTTAAACAAACAGACCAAATGGATTCAGGCAGCCATGAAAAAGAACAGGTGCAAACGATCATTTGTCATCGAAGAAAGGGGTGAAAAATTAAGAAATGATCAAAAACAGAATTGTATAAATACCCAAATTATCTGAAATTGTCGAATGAAAGTTTTCAGCAGGCATAAAAGTTTTCTTTTTCTTTCAAACCAGTATGATGAAGTGGCAGGCTTAAATGTTTGAGAAACGATACAAAACAACGCAAATGGTTTCATTTTAGCTTTGAACCAATAAAGAGTAATCAATTATTTGGAAAATCTTAACAAAATGCCGTTGAAAGAAGTTTCTGAAACTGATAACATTGAGCCAAGCTCAAATTTTTCATCATCTGAAAAATTTCTGAAAATATTTACAGGAGGAAAACGTATATGGCATCTGCAGTGAACGAGATTCAGTTAAATGACCTCGAAGGAGTTCAGGTTGTAGTCGATGAAGAAAAAGCTCTCTCTTCCAAAAAGCGTGATAACCGTTTTGCTGAACTTCTTGAGTATTTCTGGAATGAAGACGAAAAGGCTGAGGCTGTTCTGAACGAAGACTAGTTCTGGACCAACTGTCTGAACTCAAATAGCTCAGCACTGATAATTTTTGATTGAATAGTTGATAAAAGATGAGGTGATCTTCACGGACAACAAGACTGCCTCTTTTTTTTATGCCATTAATTTTATAGTTCGAGATCGTTGGCTTTACGGATCGTGACTGTTTCTTTTGTTTTTTTTTTGCTGTGGCCAAAGAAAAAGACTGCCAGAAGCAGTCTGAAATCCTGGGCCTGAAAACAGGAACAGCTGGATTCAAAATTGAATCCTGAAAATGGAGAGAATTGAACAGATTTTATGATATTAAACAGTTAATATTTGATAGCCATTCAGAGAAGAGGCTGTTACTGGTCAATCATGACGGACAGCTGCGATGGCGTATCCGGTTTGAGGTCTTTGACATGCTCATTGATGATGTCGTTGAGAGTGAATTTGCCATCTTCATAGTCGAAGTCGTAAATAATGCAGTTATCAAACTTGCGAAGTTTCTTTGCCTTCTTTGGGTCGATGGCATTGGCAAAACGAAATGAGCAGGCACCATGCGCGCAGGCAAGAATCGTATGGCCCGGATCTTTTTCCATAATATCGGTCAGTGTATCGACCATTCGCTTTTCAACCTCTTCACGGGCTTCGCCCCCAAAGGGAACATACATATGGGCCGGATCTTTGCCGCCTGGATTGCCTTTGCTGATTGGTTCGCCTTCAAGAGTGCCGTAGTGAAATTCTTTCAGGCCAGGAACCCGCGTATATGGTTGATCTGTAATCTCCTGAATCGTCTGTTCGGTCCGGCCAAGCGTCGAACAATAATAGGAATCTGGCTCAATGTGGTGTTCGTCCAGCCATTTGCGAACCGCTCTGGCCTGTTTATGGCCAAGCGGAGTCAAAGGAGAATCGCACCAGCCCTGAATCAAATTTTTTTCGTTGAAAAGTGTCTGGCCATGGCGGACCAGGTAAAGTTTCTTTTTCATAATGGCTCCTTTCTGCACAAAACAAAGCGGATTCAAAAAAAATACTCCGGAATTCGACAGATGGCTTTGTTTTGTACGGATCCGTAATTTCTTTGTAAATAGAATCGCATCGGATGAAATCGATCTGATATAAGGCACATAGTTAGTCTAGGCTTTTGTACAATTCATCGAAAGTGAGAGCCTCATCTTTTATCTGGCTGGTCGTCCATAGTGGATGAAACTGTAAGATGGCGGTACAATCTGAAAGGAAGAAACTCCCGTATTTTCGGCCTTTTAGCCAAAATGCACAGGAGGAAAAGAGTTTGAAAGAGTTTGAAAGAGTTTGAATACAAGAAGATAAAAAGCTTTAGAAGAATGTTCAAAGGGATGAATTCAGAAAAGAAGCTGGGACTTGGGCTGTACACAATCCCTGGCAGACTGGCAGAATAGGAGCAATCCCTGTCGGGATTCCAGAATCGTTTCTTGTGAATATCTAGACTTTTTATACTTTTAAGGTATTCTATAAGCGGCCGTATAGGTAGGCCTGATGGTTAAGGACAACAACATGACAAAAATAGACGAATTATCCGTGAATGCAATCCGGACGCTTGCAGCTGACCAGATTCAGAAAGCAAACTCCGGCCACCCTGGAGCCCCTTTAGGAACGGCTCCAATGATGTATGAACTTTACGCGAATGCGATGAATCACAACCCAAAAAATCCGAAATGGGAAAATCGCGACCGTTTTATTTTATCCGGTGGACATGGCTCTGCTGGTCTCTATGCTTTGCTTCATCTGTTTGACTATGGAATCACTCTGGAAGATCTGAAAAACTTCCGGCAGCTGAATTCCCTGACCCCTGGACATCCTGAATATGGACACACCACTGCTGTTGAATGCTCCACTGGACCTCTTGGTTCCGGCCTTTGCGCAGCGGTTGGTATGGCCGCAGCTGAAGAATTTTTAGCTGATAAATTCAACCGCCCAAATTATCCGATTGTTGATCACTACACCTTTGTTGAAGTCGGAGATGGCGATCTGATGGAAGGAATTTCCCAGGAAGCTCTGTCTTTGGCAGGCACGCTGAAACTGGGCAAAATGATTATTCTTTACGATTCCAACAACATCACCATTGAAGGCGACACTGCACCAGTCTTTAGTGAAGATGTGAATAAACGCATGGAAGCTTTAGGGTATTCCACATGGATTATTGAAGATGGCAACGATCTCGAAGCCATTCATAAAGCCATTGAAGAAGCCAAAGCTGATACAGAGCATCCTTCTTTCATTACTGTAAAAACCAAAATTGGTTACGGTTCTCCAAAAGAAGGCAGTGCCTCCAGCCATGGTGAACCCCTTGGCGAAGACAATGTCAAAGCGCTCAAACGCAACCTTGGCTACCCGGAAGAGGAACACTTCTATGTTCCGGAAGAAGTGTATGCTCACTTCAAAGAACTCTCCAGACGGGGCGAAAAGGCTGAAGAAGAATGGCAGAAAATGTATGACACCTACAAGGCTGAATATCCAGAACTGGAAGCTGAATACCGCGCCATGTTTAACCAAATGCCAGATCAAAAAGCTCTGGAAGAGGCCAACCTGTTTGGTGTAACGGACAAACCAGAAGCAACTCGTGCTTCTTCTGGAAAAATCCTCAACAAACTCAAAGATGTAATGCCAAACCTTGTCGGCGGTTCTGCTGACTTAGGTCCATCCAATAAGACCATTATGGCAGGGGAAGGGGATTTCTCCCCTGAAAACCGCAGCGGCCGCAACTTCCACTTCGGTGTAAGAGAGCTTGCTATGGCTGGCATTGCCAATGGTCTGGCTTTAGCTGGCTTAAGACCGTATGCCGCAACTTTCTTTGTCTTCTCTGACTATGCAAAACCAATGGCAAGACTGGCTTGCTTAATGGATCTGCCAGTGACTTACGTCTACACGCATGACTCCATTGGTGTTGGTGAAGACGGCCCAACTCACCAGCCAATTGAACATCTGGCAAGCTATCGCTCTATTCCAAACATGGTTGTCTTCCGTCCTGCTGATGCAACAGAAACGGCTGCCGGCTGGACATTAGCTGCCACCCGTGTCGATGGCCCAACGGCCCTGATTCTGACTCGCCAGAACGTTGAACAGGTTCCAACGACATCCAAGGAAGCCTTAAAGGGCGCCTATGTGGTTAAAGAATCCAAAGGCGAAGTTCCAGAAGCGATCTTCATTGCTTCCGGTTCTGAAGTTGCACCAACAATCAAAGCAGCTGAACTTCTTGAAAAAGAAGGGGTAGACTGCCGCGTTGTTTCTATGCCGAGTATGGAACTCTTCGAAATGCAGCCTCGGGAATACCGCGAACAGATTCTGCCAAGATCCGTCCGCAACCGTGTTTCTGTTGAAGCCTCTAAAGACTTCGGCTGGGGCAAGTACATCGGAATCGATGGCCAGATGGTTGGCATGAAGAACTTTGGTACTTCCGCACCGGGCAGCCTGCTGTTTGAATACTATGGCTTTACTCCTGAAAACATCGCCAAGACGATGCAGGACGTCATTGCGGAAAATAAAGAAGCATAAGCCTTCTTTTGATAGAAATGAGGCGGAAACCATTCTGAGTCTTTGCTTCTGTCTTCTTTGATTCAATTTCGCTTTTGTTTTGCCTGTCAGGCAGTCAGAGATAAAGAACTTCTGACTGCCTTTTTTTTTATGCCTTCTTTTGGATCGGGCCGGATCGATAACAGTCCGAAAAAGATTGGAAGAAGGGATATTGTGCCAGAGAAAATCGAAAAGGGAAGGGCGAAAATGCAAATTAAAATTGAAAACGATGGTTTTGTCATGAAAACGCTTGTTCGTGTTATTCTGAAAATAAGAAAGAGGTACTTACATGCGACGAATTCCAATCAATATTTATGAATATGCCGGACAGATTCTTGAACAGCTGCCAAAGGGGATCCTGTTATCTACTCGTGCCGATGACAAGATGGATACCATGGTCATCGGCTGGGGAACATTAGGAACAGATTGGGGATTGCCGGTCTTTACGGTATTTGTCCGCCAGAGCCGCTATACGAAAGTTCTTCTGGACAAAAATCCAGAGTTTACCATTAACGTTCCGCTCAAAGATGCGGATGTACGCCGGATTATTGGTTTTTGTGGAACAAAATCCGGCCGTGATTACGACAAGTTCAAGGAAATGGATCTGACGGTCGTCCCGGGTGAAAAAGTTTTGGCACCAGCTATTGCCCAGTTTCCAATCACGCTGGAATGCAAAGTGATTTACCAGCAGGACCAGGATGCAGCAGCCATTCCAGCCGACATCAAAAAGCGCTACTATCCAACCGGTGACTACCATACGGCTTATACCGGGCAGATCATTAGCGCGTACCTGCTGGTTGGCGAATAGACAGATCCAGGCCTTTTGAGGCGAAAAACGACTTGTCTGGCGAAAACTTCAGCCAGAAGAGGCAATCTCCAAAGAAGAGCGCCAGAGCTGAAGCTGCCTGATTTCCAGTTTTTACCTTTTTTCAAATCTCTGCGCTTTCGGCAAAACAGCACCAGACAAAAAAGGTTCTTCTCATGCAAAGCAGAATCTTTTTGTCTGGTGCTGTTTTGATTTGTAAACTTGAATGAAGACTGGAATCTGGCTTAATCGTTTTTGAAAGAAGCAGCTGAACTCTGAGCAGGCGATGCCGGGATTTTTTCGTTGAGCATGACCGCGCATTCAACCCAGTCGGCCAGGCGTTTGGTATTGTCTGCAAACCAGGAGGGCTTTGAAGAGCCTTCCAGTGGTCTGGCCAGAAGCTTTTCTGTCATTGGACGAATATCAGCCGAGCTTCTGGCATACAGGGCCAGATTGTGGTGTTCGAAAAACTTGGCGTTGGCACTTTCGCAGCCCGGAATTGGATTGGCCAGCAATAAAGGGGTGTTGCAGGCACTGGCTTCGGTGATCGAAAGGCCGCCTGGCTTGGTGATGTAAACAGAACAAAGATGCAGATAGTCAACCATCTGATGGGTAAAACCCAGCGGATGGACATGAGGCTGTCTGGCATGGGTGATCTGTTCTTCCAGTCCCTGGTTGCTTGCGCAAAGCACCAGTGCTTCCAGATCCTCATGGCTTTCCAACAAAGGAACCAGTTCTTTTAAAATGGAATAGATGCCATTGGTTCCCATACTGCCGCCGCCAATGAGAATATAGCGTTTTGAAGCATCCAGTCCCAGGTTTTGGGCAGCCTGCTGGCGCGAAAGCGGTCTGGAAAAAACTGGGTTGATGGGAATACCGGTTGGAATCAGCCGCGAACAGGCGACTCCTTCGGCATGGAACTCATCTGCCAGGGCTGGATAAGGCAGGGTCATCCAGGTCGTGTTCACATCACACTCGAAAGGAATGCAGGTGTAGTCAGTTGGAACCATAATGGAAGGCGGCACAGGATAGCCATGCCTGGCTAGCCAGGTAAGCATGAGGCCGGGATAGGGCTGGGTACAGATGACAATGTCGACGGGATTGGCCTGCAGCCATGCATACAGGGCTTTTGCGGTGTGTGCCTGGACGGCTAAAACAGGATCAGGCAGACCAAAAGCTTTTTCTGCTTTCAGATACAGTTCGCCAAGTTTATAGACATCGCCAAACAAAGCAGGGGAAAAGCGGACCAGGCTGACATAACTGTCCCCAACGCGATCCGCGGTTTTCTGGGAAAGCAGGGTATACGGATCAAAGAAGTGCGTTTTCCAGCCGCGCAGATTGAGTTCATCTGTAATCGCCTGGCCAGCCGCATTATGACCGCCGCCGGTTGAACAGGAAAGAATCAGTGCTTCCATACAAGTTTTACCTCCAGTCTGTTTTTGATTTCTTTGGATAAAGCCATACGCACCAGAACCACGCCAGAAATGAGCAGCAGTCCATAGCGCACAAACAGGTTTACCGGTTCCAGAAAGCTGATGGCGGGACACAGCAAGTAAACAAGAATTGTCAGATAGTAGTCTGGAGAAACCTGGATAATCCCTTTAAACAGAAGAAACAGAATCGCAAACGTGCCCAAAGGCCAGAATCCGAGACCGCCCGCCCATAAAGCAGCCAGAACGCCGAAAGTTGTCGTGATTCCCTTGCCGCCGCGAAAATGTGAAAAAATCGAGAAGTCATGGCCCAGAATCGGAGCGGCCATGACCAGACCGAGTCCATAGTTCAATGGATCTGGCGCCTGCAGCAGATAGATCCCGACTGGAAGAAAGCCCTTGGCCAGATCGCCGATCAATACAAAAAGGCCAGCCTGAAAACCGCCATAGCGAAAGGCGTCAAATACGCCGGGATTGTGATCTGCAGCTTGGATGGCCAGATCGCGATGGGCAAAAAAACGCCCATAAAGATGGAAAAACAGAATGCTGCCGCAAAGATATCCCAAAAAAATATAGAAAATCAGGTTTTTTATCATGCCTCAATTATATCGGCCGGTAGATTGGGCCTATAGCTCGAGGCACAAAAAGATGAAGCAGGAGAATTGAAGCAGAAATGAAAAAACGTGTTGAGGGGCAAACAGAAAGCGTGGGATCAGAAAATAAAAAAATCGCCGATCCAATGGATCGACGATGAATTTTCAAGTGGCGCCTGAAACAAGACTCGAACTTGTGACCTGCCGGTTAACAGCCGGATGCTCTACCGACTGAGCTATTCAGGCAACTTAAAAATAGAAATATAAACAAACAAAATGGCGCCTGAAACAAGACTCGAACTTGTGACCTGCCGGTTAACAGCCGGATGCTCTACCGACTGAGCTATTCAGGCGTCTCTTGATTGCCTGATAAGGATATCATTTTTATCTGGGTATAGTCAACAAAAAAGTTTCGATTTTTTGGAGAGTGTTATACAGATTTATTTATATACTGATTATAGTTATGGTTGTCACCTGTTTATCCGGCCTACTATCAGATTTATCTGGAATTTCAAAGAATCTGACGGATTTGCTGATCTATCCGATAAATCTTCAAGGATCAGGCTTACCCAGGGCACAACAATCGGATGGTTGTCGCAAAGACTGCTCTCCGTGAGAAAAAATCGCAGACAATAAGCGACAGAATAAAGGCAGGCCAGTCTTCTTGAGGGACGAAAAAGCGTATTGGAAAAATCTTATGGGACTCTAGGACGGCTTCATTTTATCCGTATAGCAGGATTAGCGAAAAATGGGCTGCGGTGGATAGACAGCAGAAATAAAAAAACCATCCACTTTCGTGGATGGGTCGATTTCAAATGGCGCCTGAAACAAGACTCGAACTTGTGACCTGCCGGTTAACAGCCGGATGCTCTACCGACTGAGCTATTCAGGCGTCTGCTGACTGCTCAATTACAATAGCACAGGGACGGTATCGAATGCAACCGAGAAGTTGAAAAGTATTGTTTTCTGGCTGGTAACAGGTCACAAAGGGATACTGTTCTGTTTTTGCAGGAGAAAACTTTTTTCGAAAAATTTTGATTTGTATGAAATTCATCCATTTCTCAAAATAGAAGGGAAGGATCAAAGTCAGATCCAATGATTGATGAGATGAGCGAAGCGGGATTCAGAAAGAAAAGAAACAGGGAACGTGAGAACAGGAGGTCAGCAGAAGAGGATAACCAGAATCTATATTTGGATGCGGATCCAGACAGAATGGAAAAGAGACCAGTTTCGTCTGGTTTAATTGCGTTTACAATCTTACCTTGCAAAGAAGGTAGACAGAAACGGATGAGGACGGATTGGAAAAGATGGTTGAAACTCATGCGAAATCCTGTGCGTATCGTTATACTGACCCCGAAAGGGGTGAGACAGGATGACAACGTTATCGAAGCCGGTTAAGGCAATTGTGATGGACATGGATGGAACCCTGTTAAATGAACAGGACAAGATTTCCCCGATAACCAGGGACTATCTGATTGGACTGGAAAAACAAGGTGTCCGGCTGGTTCTGGCCAGCGGACGCAGCTATACAAGACTTTTGGGATATGCAGGGCAGCTGGAGATGGAAAAGTACGGCGGCTACCTGCTCGAAATTGATGGCGTGGCTCTGTATGATCTGGCAAACCAGCAGCGGACAAAATTCAAAACCATGAGTCCTGAAGAGATCCACGGTATTTTCTCGTATCTGACGACGCAGAATGCGGAAAGCCAGGCCATGTTTGATGACGGTCTGTTTGACTTCTTTACGCCGGAAATCTATGAAAAGAAAAAGCAGATCCGCCAAGAGCAGAATCTGCCGGATGATTTCCCCTGGACAGCAGGGCCATGGAACTGGCTGACAGACTTCCGGGATGGCTATGGCAATCTGCACTACATTCAGAGTGCAGATGAAATCAGCTGTCCGATCAATAAATTACAGATCATGCAGGAAGAAAAGCCGTTGGCTGAACTGTTTGAAAGACTCCAGGACAAATTCTCGGATTCATTTGCGATTTATCGTACAACCCCAAGACAGCTTGAGGTTTTGCCTTTTGGCTATTCCAAAGGGATGGGAATTCGTAAGCTGATGGAAAAGGAAGGCTGGGACAAAGAGGAAGTCCTGGTGTTCGGGGATGGAGAAAATGATGTCTCCATGTTTGGTGAAGTTACGCATTCTTTTGCGATGGGCAATGCCAAACCTTTTGTGCAAAAACAGGCTCATTATGTCACAGGGACCAACCGCGAAGATGGAATTGTTCAGGCGCTTAAAAAGCTGGGAATTTAACGGAAAATTTACATGGAAACCTGCCAGGAGCGGTAGAATAATAGCCATATGTCTGTCTGTATTCAAAAAAATTGAAGAAGCAAACCGCTGGAATGAGCAGAGAACACTGACTTCTGGCCGGGATTCTTTAGTGATTTGTCGAAGACAGGGATTTGAATTTTGGGAGGGATTGAATGTCTTTTTGGACCATTTTAGTTCTGGGTGCCAGCCTGTCGATGGACGCATTTGCGGTATCGATCTGTAAAGGTCTGGCCTTGCATCGCGTAAACTGGAAAAATATGCTTTGCGCGGGATTGTGGTTTGGTATTTTTCAGGGGATGATGCCGGCGATCGGTTATATTCTTGGAAATCTGGTTGCGGGAAGTGTTGAAGGCTTTTCAAGCTGGATCGCCTTTGCACTGTTAGCTTTTATTGGCGGCAATATGATTCGTGAATCCTTCAAGCCGGAAGAAAAAGCCAATGATTCCATGAAAGCCGGGGAAATGTTTATGCTTGCCATTGCTACTTCGATTGATGCGCTGGCGGTGGGTGTAACCTTCTCGGTTGTACCGGTAGCCATGTTCAGTGGTCTTTCTACCTTTGCCAATACGATGCTTGCCTGTCTGATCATCTGCATCGAAACCGGTCTTTTTTCTGCGTTTGGTGTCAAGCTTGGATCCATTGCGGGTGCGAAATATGAAAATAAAGCCAAACTGGCCGGTGGTGTCGTGCTGGTTCTGATTGGTCTGCGCATCGTATTGTCCCACTACCATATTCTTTAATTTCAGAATTCTTTAATTTCAGAAAGTTTGGAACTTCAAAGTTTCTGGTTTGGCCACCTGCTGGAATCGTATTGGTTCAAGCAGGTGGATTTTTGAAATTCTGCCTTTTCTTTTTTGTGAAAAGCGGCAGAATTTCATCTTCAGAAAGGATTAACTTATATTTTATGGCTTATATCTGGTTGCTTGCCGGCTTTGTTTTGCTGGTCAAAGGCGCTGATTTCTTCGTGGATGGCGCTGCCGGCATCGCCCGGCGGTTTCATGTACCGTCTGTCATTATCGGATTGACGATCGTTGCTTTAGGAACTTCTCTGCCTGAAGCGGCGGTTTCCATTACGGCTTCCGTTACAGGAAGTAATGCCCTTGCCATTTCCAATGTCATTGGCTCAAACATTTTCAATACCTTAGTGGTTGTTGGCGCTTCGGCTTTGATTACACCGTTTTTGATCCAGCGTTCTGTTATCAAACGCGATCTGACGTTCAATATTTTCTGTACGGTCCTGCTTTTTTGCTGCATCATGACTGGTGAAATCAACCGCTGGATGGGGATCGGTTTTCTGGTTTTGCTGATGGCTTACTTATACGTTCTGATTCAGGATGCGATGAAAAATCCGGCTGAAAAAGAAGAGGAAGAGGACCAGAAAGAGCCATGGAAGCTGGCTGCTTTTCTGATTCTGGGCGGAGCGGCCATTATGATCGGCGGCGATGTAACGGTGGACAGTGCCAAAACGATTGCCGCTCAGCTTGGGATGAGCGAAAACCTCATTGGTCTGACGGTCGTATCGATTGGAACTTCACTGCCAGAGCTTGTTACTTCCATTACGGCAGCACGCAAAGGCGAAAGCGGCCTTTCGATTGGAAATGCGATTGGATCCAATATTCTGAACATTCTGTTCATTCTTGGTCTTTCCTCCGCCATCAGCCCGCTGACAGCCAATTTCTTCAACCTGATTGATACGGGGATCCTGATTGCGGTTGCCATACTGATGTTTGTGCTGGCCTGGAGTTCTCCAAAGATGACGCGTTCAAAAGGTGTATTCATGATCGCTTTGTACGCCTGCTTCATGGTTTATACGATCCTTCGATAAGCCAATTGTTCAAAGTCATGGAATAATAGGGAAAACTGACCAGAATCTGATCATCCAGATCCAGGCGGAACGCTTTTGATTCTGGCTGATTTGAAGAAGCGAAGCAGCTGAACAGAATGCAGCATCATTTCGCAAGGTCAGGGAAAGTGAGTAAGATATGAAATTTGAGAAAGTTCTGGAAGGACGGCGCAGCATCCGCAAATACAAAGAAACGCCGGTTGATCATGAAGTTCTCAAACGATTGATCAAGGCAGCTTCCTATGCCCCAAGCTGGAAAAACTCCCAGTGTCCGCGCTGGTATGTCGTGACCCAGGATCACATCCTGGCGGAACTGAAACAGAATGCACTGCCGCCAGTGAATCAGGCAAAAGTCGAAAAGGCGCCCTGTCTGATTGTGGCCGCTTTTGAAGGAAAACTTTCAGGCATCGGAACCGAACCAGGCGTTTATGCCAATGAAGCTGGGGAAGGGTGGTCCTACTTTGATCTGGGACTTGCGGTTGAAAATCTCTGCCTGGAAGCTTACCGGCAGAATCTTGGAACTCTGATCATAGGCATTCGCAATGAAGAAGTCATTCGTTCTATTTTGAAAGTACCCGCCAGTCAACAGATTGTTGCACTCATTGCGGTTGGTGTTCCAGACATTGAACCCAAAATGCCACCCCGGCATAAAATTAAAGAGACGACGGTCTTTGTTGAGTAAGAGGTGCGCTGAAAGAAAGACTTTCGTTTCAATCGGATTTCAAGCAGGAAGTCATTGTGGTTTCCTGCTTTTTCTTTATTGTCGTTGAGTCCCGGGCGCTATCTGGATCTCGGATTCTATCAGGCGCAAATAGACAAGAAATGGTTTAGAACGGAGGAAAAAGATGATTCTTTTAATTACAGGGGCATCCCATACCGGCAAGACAGTTCTTGCCCAGATACTGCTGGAAAAGTATAAATATCCGTATTTATCGATCGACCATCTGAAAATGGGGCTGATTCGCAGCAAACAGACCACACTGACTTTGGAAGAGGATGACAAACTGACTGAGTATCTGTGGCCGATTGTCCGGGAAATGGTAAAAACGGGATTTAACAGTTGGATAAATAAGGCAATTTTAAAATAATAAGGGCTAAATGATTGAAATTCCGTTATCGGCTCATCCTCCATTTTTCACCTGTCCACTATTCTTTGCATGTCCATCGTCACCAACATGTCCTTTGTTATCAAGCTAGGCGAATACGCCACGGCTTGCCATGGGGATGAAAGCCCTCTGAAAGATGCTTTTGAAATTCAACCTAAGATCAACGAAAAAGTAGAACTCTATTGATTTAACTAATGAGTGAGGTGTCAAGTTTGCTTTAGATTAAGTATATAGATGGTATCTACTGATCAGAAACCTATACTAAT
>CAJTVE010000058.1 GCA_910579655.1 uncultured Allobaculum sp.
CAAAAAGACAAGCTTGTAAAATGATGAGCAAACTTGTCTTTTCGTCGTGTCTTTTTAATAGGGTGTGAACAGTAACGGCTATCCATTTTTTGGTGGTTCTTTGACATTTATTCGAGAATCGCAGTCTTTCTCTGGATTTTGCCTGAACCGTGTGGTAGATTTAATGGCACATGGCGCGTTCGGCAAGTGGTTGAAGCCACAGCCCTCTCAAGGCTGCATTCACGGGTTCAAATCCCGTACGCGCTGCCAATGCAATTTACAGGTCCTCGCAAGAGGGCCTTTTTTTTGCGGCTGGTCGTCAATCATCATTGGCCATATTGGCCATCCGGATGAGTTCCAAATCCTGCTGCCTGTAAAAAAAACCGGATTTTATGACATTCATAACATCCGGTCTGTTTTTATTTCGCATTTTAGAGTAGTCAGTCTTCCTTCTGGACAGTCAGTCTTCCTGGAAAACGATCAATCTTCCTTAGAAACGATCAATCTTCTTTTGGTGGATTTCGTTTTCAATCCAAATCCCGCTTGTCAGACTGGCTGGCTGGCGGGCTGACTGGCTTTCATTTCTTTAGCCGCTTCTTTTTCGTCCACCAGGAATTTCTTTTGAAGCGTTTTGAGATCCTCTTCGGTCAGTCCAAGAATCTGAATCAGGTAGCCTTCCCAGCTGCCGGCCATTTCAATGACTTTGTTCTGGGCGGCGTCATAGTAGCTCTTATGAGCATACAGATAGCTGTCGATGTCATCATCAAGGGTGACTTCAAAGTTTTCAGCCACCTTCTGAACCAGCTTTTCATCTTTATTTGCTTCTTTGACCATATAGAGATTGGTCTGCAGGTAATCCTTCAGGCGATCTTCAGGGCTGACGCCCAGGGCGGTCTCCAGCAGCATGGCTGCCATGCCGGTTCTGTCTTTTCCCTGGGTGCAATGAAACAAAATACCGCCTTCATTGTTTTTAAGGATATTAAAAAATTCTTTCCAGGCAGCAATCGCGTCCTTGTCACTCATGCTGGAGGCATACATGCTGCACATCAGTTGTCTGGAATCCTTTGCTGCTTCTTCGACCAGTTCTGCCTGGCCGCCCGCATCTTGCGACAAATCAGTTTCCCGATACACTGGATCATGAATATAGGTGCTTTCAGGAATGGGATGATCGGGGAAAAAAGTTGTTTCCCACGTGGTCCGTAAATCCACAACATTTTTGATCCCCATACCATGTAAAGTCAGCAGATCCTGACGGTTTGCATGGCCTAGATGGCCGGAACGGATTAACATCCCCGGCTTAATGACTTTGTGATGACAGGTTTTGATACCCGCTAAATCGCGGCAGTTATGAATGGAATCAAAAGGCAGATAAACCGATACTTCATCCATGGCAGATCCTCACTTTCTGGTTGCTGTTTTCCTGATCAAGGTTGAAATTTTGCAGCCTGATATTTCAATTGTAAATCGAATCCAGCTGATCAAGCTATTCAAAGAATTTCCGGAATTTGAATTTTCGGATTTTTTTGCACGCAAAAAGGCGTTTAAGCCGCCCGTTTGCGCATCAAAAAAGGCAGGACTGAACCTGCCTTCGTTGTTTCTATTTGTTAACGTGGTGATCAAAAATATCAGGATATTTTTCAGCGATAAATTTGATCAGAAGATCTGCAGACCGCTGGGTTCCAAGTTTATCGGAGCGGATGCACAGATCGTAGTTTTCCGACGAACCCCATTTGTGTTCACAATAGGAGTTGTGATAGTTCTTTCGTTTCCAGTTGTGCCGCTTCATCATGGCGACGGCATCTTCTCTGGATAAGCTGTGCTCTGCCATAATCCGGGGCAGTTTGAATTCTTCATCGGCCGAAACGAAGAAAGCAACCATGCAGGGATACTCTTTCAAAACTTCCTCAGCGCAATGCCCAAGAATAATGAAGGAGTCGCCGTTGCGGGCTTTATCGCGCAGAAAGTCAAATTCCATGGCGGCCAATGCCGCTTCATTGGAGTTGGTCAAACCCTTGACGGTCCGGCTGGTCAGTTTCCAGCGTGGACTTTCATCCCGGTAATACAGATCCTGAACATCTTTCTGGTTGGCAATGCCTAAGCTCTGTAAGATATTTTTTTCAAATACCGGCAGTTTGAGACGCTCGCCAATCAGGGTCGCGATTTCCTTACCGCCGCTGCCAAACTCACGGTCAATTGCGATAATCAGCTGATGATTAGGTGTTTCTTCCATTCTCTTTTATCCTCCAAGTACCACGTAGCGCAGAAGGATAATGCCTGTCGAAATTGCCAGAACAAGGATCGTAGCAGGGACAGCATATTTACAATATTCCTTCCAGCCAATCGGGTAACCGTTTTTCATTGCCACTGCGGTTCCCACAACGTTGGCACTGGCGCCAATTGGCGTTGCACTTCCACCGATATCCGTACCGATACTCAAAGCCCAGGCAAGAGTCCGGATCGAAATTCCCTGCGTAGAGGCAAGCGTCGTGATAATTGGAATCATAGTTGCCGAGAACGGAATATTGTCGACGAATGCGCTGGCCAGTGCAGAAATCCACAGAATGATGACAATCACTAACACTACATTACCACCGGAGATGTCTGCAATGAAGTAGGCAATTTGCTGGAGGACGCCAGTTTTCTCAAGTCCGCCGACAACTATAAACAATCCGATAAAAAATAACAGGGTTTTATAGTCGACGCGTTTTAAAATCAAGCCGGCTTTCTTGTAGTTGCAAATCAATGTAACCAGACCAATGAATGTACCGATAAAGGCAACAGTAAGACCGGTATTGGCATGAGAAACCAGTAAAACCACCGCTACCAGAAAGATCAGAACCGACAGGATAAAAGCCGTCTGGTTTTTAATCGCTTCAGCTGGAACTGGAAGCGTCTTGGGATCAATTTCCTGGCGGTCGGCTTCTTTGAATTCTTTACGGAAGCAAAACCAGAAGTAAAGAACCGCTGCAATCAGCGAAATGCCGGCAATCAGACCAGTATTGGTCAGAAAGTCAAAGAATGTCAGACCTAATGAAGTCCCGATGATGATGTTAGGTGGATCACCGCACATTGTCGCTGAGCCGCCAAGGTTCGAGCAGAAGATTTCTGCCAGAATCACAGGGACTGGATTGAACTTGAGGATCTTGGCCAGTTCGACCGTCACCGCAGCCAGGAAAAGAATAACCGTGATGGAGTCGATGAACATGGAAAGAACAGCGGCCATAATCGTAAAGACAATAAAGATTGCGGAAGCTTTGTAATGAACAAGCTTTGCGAGTTTCAGGCATAACCACTGGAAAAATCCCGCTTCGGCCATACCTTCGACCATAACCATCATGCCCGCAATAAAGATGATGGTTGACCAGTTGATTCCAGAAGAAGATTCAGCTCCTTCTGAAGTCACGTGCCAGAACTCTGGCGTAAAGATGCTTTGCACATTCAATGTCTGCCAAATCGCATCCCATGACTGCATGCAAAGCGCGAATACCAGAAGCAGGGTCGCAGCTCCGCAGCATAAAGTGATGTAATGATGCGGCCATTTATCGAGGATGATCAGGATGAACATCAACAAGAAGATCGCGACCGCAACCCATGGAGCTAATGCTGCCATAATTCCACCTTCCCTAGAACTTTCAGACAAGTTCTACCCATAGTCAAACAGAATTGACTTAATTTCGTATTAAGATGCCCATAGAATTTCGGATTTTTTTACTGGGAAGGCTTTCACTTTCATTGATCGCTTCCACTTTTTTCTTCTGCTTTAAAACCTCTTCTTTTTAACTTCCCATACTCCTGCATAAATACGGCAGACAAGAATGAATACGCGAATTCCGACCTTTCCAAATCCAGACCTGCCGCAAAAAAATTCATCTGCCAGATTCAAATTTCCTTTCTGTTTTCTTTCTGACTTTGGAAAACAACCCTTTTTCGGACATTTTTCCTTTATATCAGTCTTTTCTGTTCTTTATTTCTTTGCCTTACTTTTTCGTGCAGCGCCCTTACTCTTTCTGGCAACAGGAAATGTTTTAAATTGCTGGATCGCCTGTGGGGCAAGCAAAAGCGGCCTCAATCCGATTTTTTGGCTGACTGTTCTAACCAGGCAGACTGTTCAAACTTTAAAACTTTGGGTCTTTTTGCATTGAACGTTTTGGGACAGTCTTTGTCTGGCAGTTTTCAGAACCGGTCCATTTCCTTAACCTCATGCTTATTCGGATATTCGTTCCCTCTTTAGAAGCCATCATGGAAAGAGATGCCCACGCATTCTTGCCCCTGCCTCAGCCTTAGACTCCTCACCTTTATCTCTCCCTCTTCTAAACGCGCCTTTCAACCGCAGCCCCCTTGGCTCCTGCATCGATCCCACGGGATTTTTGAATTTTTTATCTTTTTTGTCGATTATGCTATCGAAGATTACTAATATGTGCAAATTGATTCAGATCCGATTGATTACAATACTGTTGAGGAGGGAAAAGCAATGCCCGAAAACACCTTAAAAAACATTGTCAGAAAGCAGAAAGCCGGTCAGCCGGTCGGAATCTGCTCCGCCTGTTCTTCCAATCCATTTGTCATTGAAGCTGTCCTCGAAAAAAGCCGGGATGACAACGAAGTCTGCCTCATTGAATCCACTGCCAACCAGGTCGATCAGAATGGCGGCTACTCCGGTATGACACCGGCTGATTTCAAAGCCTTCGTCCTTGAAAAAGCCGCCAAGATCGGTGCCGATCCTGCCAAGATCTATTTAGGCGGTGACCATTTAGGTCCATTAACTGTAACCAATCTGCCAGAAAAAGAAGCCATGGCTTACGCCAGACAGCTTGTCCATGACTATGTCAAAGCTGGTTTTACCAAAATCCATATCGATACAAGCATGAAAGTGGCTGACGATGACCCCAACGTCCGTCTGAGCGATGAAACCATTGCCCGTCGTGGTGCTGAACTGGCCCGCGTGTGCGAAGATGCCTACCAGGAACTGTTAAAAGAAAATCCAAATGCCGTTCGTCCTGTTTATATTGTTGGCTCCGAAGTTCCGATTCCAGGTGGGGCAACCGGAGATAATTCCGGCATGCAAATCACGCGTGTCGAAGATTTCAAAAATACCGTAGCTGCCTTTGAAAAAGCCTTTAAAGATCATGGTCTTGAAGAAACCTGGAAGGATGTCATCGGTGTCGTTGTTCAGCCTGGTGTTGAAGAAAAAGATGCCGGCTGCACTGAATACGATCGAAAGAAAGCCAAAGATCTGATGGCAAGCATCAAAGATTTTGACAATCTTATCTTTGAAGGCCACTCCACCGACTACCAGACCAAATACAAACTGCGTGAACTCGTTGAAGATGGTGTCGGGATTCTGAAAGTCGGACCAGGGCTGACTTATGCCGCTCGTGAAGCCCTGTTTGCGTTAGCCTACATGGAAAAGATGATGTTTCATGGCCGCGAAGAGCAGACCAGCCACTTCATTGACGTTCTCGAAAAAGCAATGCTAGAAGACCCCAAAAACTGGGCTAAGCATTATCTTGGGAGCCCGGACGAACTCTGGTTCAAACGCAAATTCTCCTTCTCTGATCGTTCCCGCTACTACATGCCCAACGAAAACGTTCAGAAAGCGATGGAAAAACTCTTTGCCAACCTGCGAAAGGAAGGAATCAATCTTGCGGTTCTGTCCCAGTTCATGCCCGAGCAGTACACCAAAGTCCGTGAAGGCAAACTGAGAAATGATCCGGAAGACCTGGTCAAAGATCGGGTTCGCCATACTCTGGCTGAATATGGCTATGCCACTCATCAAAACGAACTTTAAAGCCGTTTTCTGCTGACTGTTTTTACTCAGTAAATCCCCTGGCCTGTTTCTTACAGGCCAGGGGATACAGTGCGGGAAGATCCTCTTTCATCTATTCTTCTTTTCTTCCTGCATGATTCAAACCGGAGGTTCTGTCTTCTCCTTTCCATTTTTCCATACCTGTTTTCCTCACAGATCTCCTGTTTGAGCCGGCATCTATCTTCAGATGGATGGACCGGCTTTTTATTTTCTCCAACCGCATGGATCAGATCAGAAATGTAGTCAGATCCAATCCGATCTGGAAATTTTTTCCCTACACTGGTCATGAGGTGATATCCATGAAAAAAGCTGCAATCCTGATTGCGGACGGCTTCGAAGAAATCGAAACCATCGTTCCTTTTGATCTGCTCAAACGCGCTGGCATTCTGGTTGAACTAGTCAATGTAGAAAACAAAAAAGAAGCCACAGGAGCAAACGGCCTGATCATTGAAACGCCAATTGAACTGCGTGGATTTGATTTTGAAACCACTGATGCTCTGATTATTCCCGGCGGCCCTGGCGCACAGATTCTTGGCAAAACTCCATTGGTAGAAGACGAAATCCGTCACTTTGGTGAAAATTCACAAAAGATCCTGGGCGCCATCTGTGCAGGCAGTGCTTTAGTCGGTTCACTTGGCGTCTACAAAGGCAAAAATTATGTCTGCGTTCCTGATCTGAATGAAGACTCGTTTAGCGGCCATTTCGAAAAGAAACATGCGGTGGTCGATGGCCACCTTGTCTCCGGTATTTCGGTTGGCGGTGCCTTTGAATTCGCATTTGATCTGATTGAAAAACTGGTCGATAAAAAAGCAGCGGACAAGCTGAAAAAGGAAACCTGCTACAAACTCTAAACATCTTAAGTAAACAAGTTTGAACAGAAAGATTTCTGCCTGCCAGTTTGTGGCAACTGACCAAGATGACTTCCTTCAAGACTCTGAAAATCCTCAGGGTCTTTTTTTGAAACCGGCTGATCACCGTTAAATTTTCAATTTGTATAGATTTCTTTCAACAATGTTGCAACTTGGTCGGATACAGTTCTTCAGAATTTGGTACCATAGAGACATGTATATAGATGAACGAAAATATATCTCCAGCAGCTGGCTGATCTGCGGACTGCTGCTTGGGATAGCCGGGCTGGCACTTGGAACCTTTTTCGACTTGAAAATTGACCAGCTGCTCTACCAGCCTGATGCCTCGTGGGCCAAATACCTGGCGGCTTTTGGTCCAGTCCCCGCTTTCTGGGGCATTGGAGCAGCTGGATGTCTGTTGATTGATGTTCTTCGGGATCGATCAATCTGGTGGCTTGGCTGGGGTGTTGGCTTTGTCATGCTGCTGGCCGGACCAGTCTATATGATCGACAGCCTGATGACAGAAATCGACATGAACTGGCTGGCTGCCTGGATCACCGGACTATTGGTCAGCGTTTTGCCAAGCGTGCTGTACGCAGTTTTGATGCGCAACACATCGGAGCAGGACAAGATCCAGTGCATCATCATCCTGCTGATTGTCTGTGTTGGAAGTATGCTTGCCGTACAAGTACTTAAGCGCATATGGTATCGTCCTCGTTTCTTCTTACTGGAAAACAATCCGGACATTCCATTTACCCGCTGGTATCAACCGGATCGGGATGTCATCAATCAGTTTGCGGCTCTGTATGCCCAGGATCATGACTACTTCCGTTCCTTCCCCTCAGGTCATACCCAATCCATTACCTGCTTATTCTTATGGGCACTGATTCCTGTCTATACCCAGAAAGGCAGTGTCAACTTCACGATGGCACTTTCTTCTGTGGTCGTTCTTGTTGTAGCGATCAGCCGTATTTTCCTTGGCGTTCACTACTTATCGGATGTCAGCATGGCTTTCCTGATCACCTTCACACTCTTTGCGATCTGTGTCTGGGGCTTTGGCTTAAGCTGGCGTGGAATCCAGAAGAAATTCGGTGACGAAGACGAAGATGACTACGATGAATACGAAGATGAGTTCGAAGAAGAACCGGTTGAAGAACCAAAACCTTCCCGTCGCCGCCGCCGAAAAAAAGACTACGATGACGAAGATGAGAATGACGAATAAACAAAGTCCATCTCTTCTCTTCCGCCCGTAATCTTTCAATCCATTTTAAACTTTGTTTCAAACCAGATGGTAAAAAGTCAGGCTTTCGAATCACTGCATTCGAAAGCTTTTTTCTGCTTTGTCTTTATGTTCTGCCATTCGCTCTTCTCTGCTCTGATTGCTCTGAGTTCATCAGACGTTTGCTTTTCCTGAAATTCATTACGTCCAGATTTAACAAATTAAATTCCCTTTTTCCTTCGTTTCTGATTTCTTTTACCGGCTTTCAGACGTCATTGACAGTCAAAAGCATCCGTAAAGGATATGATTTTCAAAGGAAAGGACTCAGTTGATTCATCCTTCTTGTCATATGCCGTAGCAAGCCTCAAAGTATCTGACAAGCAAAAAAAGTGAAAGGGATTCGTTTTATGGATTTATTGTATTGCGTGGGTATCGGCTATCTGTTTGGCAACTTCATCACCGCTGAAATGGTTGGCCGGATCCACAACAAAAGCCTGTTTGAACATGGCTCCGGCAATCCGGGCATGACCAACACGCTTCATGTTTTAGGAAAAGGACCAGCCGCTCTGGTTCTTGGCGGGGATATTCTCAAGACCATTCTTGCAGTTGTCCTGTGTCGATGGCTGTTTCCATCGCAGGGAGCAATGCCCGCCCTGTATGCGGGTGCTGGTGTCATGCTTGGCCATTGTTTTCCATTCTGGCACCATTTTGAAGGCGGCAAGGGCGTTGCGGTACTGTGCTCGGCCTATATTCTATTTGCCCCAATTTATGGAATTATAGCTTTGGCCTGCGGCGGCATTACCCTTCTTCTCAAAAAGGGAGTGAAAGTGGCAGCAGCTGTCATTCCAACTGTTTTCTGTGTACTGATTGCACTGTTTCAGTTTTCCTGGGTCTCCCTCATTCCTTCTTTATTGATGGGCGGCCTGGAAGCGTATCTGAACCTGCGGCCAAACAAACTGATCGATGGCAAAGTCAATGAAGCCACTCTTTCTTCCAGCAAATCGGCTTTCACTTCCCAGAAAGATCTGGAAACGAAGACAGAGGCTCCTGTCTGCGCAGAAACAGAAATCCTCGAAATTAAAACAGAAGAACCATCAACTCTTCAAAAACAGATCGAAAAGGCTCAGACTTCAAAAAACCGGCAGGCTGCTCACTAGCAGACCTGCCGGTTTCTTTTTGTAGAACAAAATCGTTATTATGAAAAATCGTTATTATGAATAGAAATAGTTCTGACTATCTTCCTTATCGAAGCCTTTTATTGATCAACAATTTCAACAGGACGCCCCCCTGTTGAAGCGATCTGTGCGGCTTGTAATTGCTGGACCTCTTCAACGGGAAGATTAGCAATTCTGGCAATTTTCTCAATTGACCATTCTGACTCTTCCAACAAACGACCAGCAAACACTGCTCTTTCTTCTTCTTTTACTTCTTCAATAATTTTGCACGTCATTCGGATTTCCTCTGCCTCTTTCGGCTTCAGTCCAGTCCTGGCTGGATGACAATTCATATCTGCCTGATCTGCAGCCATGGTAAGCGCATCAATCAAAACGACTCGCTTGCCAGATCCAATAACGACTGGACTTCTGTCTTCTTGGACTTATCTCTTGGATTCGAGCTTTACTTTCAGTTTCCTGACTTTATCAACTGGAAGCTCAACAATTCTGGCAATTTTCTCAATCGGCCAGTCTGACTCGATCAATAAACGGCCAGCGATCTCTGTTCTTACTTCTTGTCTGCCTTCTTCTTTTCCTTCATTGAATACTTCCTCGATCATTTTGCATGCCATTACAATATCCCCTTTCCTTTTGGTTTTTCATCCTGACTGGAAGGCAATATATATTTGGCCGATTCATCTGCGGATCCATTCCTCTACCTGCGATAGACCGGCATCTTACTCTTCCAATTGAAACCACTCCTTTCTTTGATATTTGCATATACGCAAAAGCCGAAGGCTTGTTTCACCGGGTCGAGTATTTTCTTTAACTTTCTGATTCCTTATTGCTGGAAATGAAGCATGACCATTGAATCTGATAACAGAGATCTTGCTCAACATGCTGGCAGCACCTGCCTTCAGCCCATGAAGGCAAAAATAAAGAAAATAAAAGACACCAACAAAGATGTCGATGTCTTCCTAAAAATCCGAACTGTATTGTTGTTTTGAATACCTACATCCTTTTCAAGGATCAGCTCTTGTTCAATCATCAGTTCTTGTGCAATGATCTGGTATTTCGAATTTCTTGTTTTCGTCTCGTGATAGCGGCTTTGATTACCAGTTGACCGCGATATCAAGCTGGGTATGGTTGCTCAGCGCAAAGGTGCCCGTGTCACAAACAATACCCATGCCAAGAGAAGTTGGAACCAAAGAGCCTCTTGGGCGGGTTGGCAGATGGGCAGCAACCATGACATAGTCGCCTAACATTTTTACTCCATCCTCGCGGACCCAGTAGCGGTCGGTATTGCCAATGGAGCGCATGATTTCAATGACGCCCTCCATTGGCAGATTGTAGTAGGTTTCCTTGCCGGAAGGACCCATGATGGTGCCGGCAGATGGATTGAGGACTTCTCCATTGTATTCGTAAGTGAAATCACCATCCGTCATAGCCAATGCACGGGCTTCAATTTCGTCCATGGTCAGCCCATCTTCATCATCCTCCTCGCTGGAGACAGGTCGGCTGGCATCGACTTTTTTTTGCGCCTCTTCACGGCGTTCCTGCTTCTGCGCGTCTTTTTCCTGTTCCTTGCGCAGGCGATCTTTATCTTCATCGGAAATCGCCAGGCATTTTGGCTGAACATTGACCGAGCCATCTTTGACTTTAACTTTTAAAGTTCCATCGACATTGGCTGCGACCAGGAGTCCTTCGCTATATTTTTCGACTTTTGCAGCATGCGCAATGCTGGATAAGTCGAGCTGATTGTTGACATGATCTTCTTTAAAGAGCACAGGGATTGAAAGTTTAGCTGATTCGGCTGCGACGGTTTCATTGGCCAGAATTGCTGAACTGGATTGAACAGCCATAAGCATCGCAAAGACAAGTCCCGAAAATTTTGTTGTCCACTTCATCATATGTCCTCCTTTTCTGGATTGAGCGCCGCCCTTCCACTAAAAAAATCGGGAGGCGATCTGGAAACAGTCTATCAGACATAAACAACCAGACTCAACCAGTCAAAAGACTGTCCTACTGTAATTCTTACCAATTTCTTAAGAAAGCAGATAATTAATCCCATTTTGCTCTTCTTTGAAGCGGTTTCTAAAATCACTGTAATCAGAATTCACTGGCTATCCTAAGCATCCCATAAATTAAAGAAAGATTAAAAACCTGATAGTTATGAGCATTTTAACCCTGGAAGAAAAGATTGATTCTTCATCAATACGCCAGATTGATTCAGTTTTGAAGGGCTGCTTCTTTTTTAGAAATCACAAAGCAGGCCGTTTGTAAAAATGAACCATTTCTGCATTTGTCTTTAATTTATGAACAATCAACAGAGAATTTCAGGAACAATTTTGGAAGCTTTCAGGATTGTGCTTTGAACTCTCCTTCCCTGCCCGAAAAGAGTATTCGATTTAAAAAGGCATAGAAAAAGAGAAGATCGCGAGGACCTTCTCTTTCGAAGTCAGAGGAATACTTAGTTATTCTGTTTAGCCATGTCAGCTTCAACAGCAGCCATGTCTAACTGATAGAATGCGTCTACGCCTGGGTACTGAGCAATAGATACTGTTCCACGTTTGTTCAGTTCGTCTTCGATGCGCATTAAGCGGTTATACTTAGCGATACGGTCAGTTCTGGACAGGGAACCTGTTTTGATCTGGCCAGCGTTTGTACCAACGGAGATGTCAGCGATTGTGGAATCTTCAGTTTCGCCGGAACGGTGAGATACAACTGTTGTGTAGTTGTGTTTCTGAGCCAGTTCGATTGCATCGAATGTTTCAGTTAAAGTACCGATCTGGTTAACTTTGATCAGGATTGCGTTTGCGATACCTTTAGCGATACCTTCTGCAAGGATCTTTGGATTGGTTACGAACAGGTCATCACCAACCAGCTGGATACGTTTGCCAAGAGCGTCTGTCAGTTTCTTCCAGCCGTCCCAGTCACGTTCGCCAAGACCATCTTCGATGGAGATGATTGGATATTTTTCAACCCATTCTTTGTACATTTCGATCATTTCATCGGAAGTCTTGTTTCCGCCGCCGGATTTCTTCAGTTCATACAGACCAGTTTCGTGGTTGTGGAATTCAGAAGCAGCAACGTCCATAGCGATCATGATATCTTTGCCAGGAACATAGCCGGCTTTTTTCGTTGCTTCAACGAGCAGTTCGAGAGGTTCTTCGTTTCCGTCTACACAGCTTGGAGCGAATCCACCTTCGTCACCAACGTTTGTGTTGTAGCCTTTAGCTTTCAGAACGGATTTCAGGTTGTGGAATACTTCAGCAGCCATCCGTACAGCTTCTTTTTCGGAAGTAGCACCAACTGGCATGATCATATATTCCTGGAAGTCAACTGTGGAGTCGGCATGGCTTCCACCGTTGATAACGTTGCACATTGGAACTGGCATTACATGAGCATTGCATCCACCAACGTAGTTGTAGAAAGGAATGCCATAGTAGTCAGCAGCAGCCCATGCAGCGGCCATGGAAACTGCCAGAGTAGCGTTTGCACCAAGGTTGGATTTGAAATCTGTTCCATCCAGTTCGAGCATTGTTTTGTCGATCAGGATCTGGTCAGTTACATCCATACCGATGATGGCAGGAGCAATTTTTGTGTTTACGTTTTCAACAGCTTTCGTTGTTCCTTTTCCAAGGTAACGAGTTTTGTCACCGTCGCGAAGTTCGAGAGCTTCTCTTTCACCAGTAGAAGCACCACTTGGTACCATAGCGCGTCCGTAAGCACCGGATTCAGTTGTAATTTCGCATTCTACAGTAGGATTTCCACGGGAATCGAGGACTTCACGTGCGTAGACGTCCGTAATAATAGGCATGTAATATTTCCTCCTTTGCCTTCTATACGGCGTAATTATATCACAGTGGCTTTTGCTTTCGCGAACGACTATGAAATTCCGGTCAGTTTCCTTTTCCATAATCAATTTATCGCTTACCTTTCGGTTTTCATAGCGCCGTATACCTGAGGCTCTGCTTTGGTAAAATCGCATCGAAACGATCATGATTTCAGGAATGAATAGAATTGAAATTGTTTTAAACCAGCCGATTGTCAGCGCTCAATTCTTTTTTGAATTGTTCCCTTAATTTCCTGGATTCTTCGGCATTTTCATCCGTGAGCACCATCCGGAAACTCTCAATGCCAAGGTCTTTGTATTCCGGAATTTCATCGATGGTATCGATTGGATGTTCATCAAAGATCTGCATCCGGCAGTCTGGATTGCCATACAGAATAGCCGTCTTGCCGTCCTTGCCTTTGAGGGTGTACCGATTCTGCCGGCACAGACTGCAGTTGGTGCGGCTTCCATCTTTTAAGGTCGTATTCACCGGACAGTGTTTCATCAACATCAGTCTTGGTTTTTCATAGACGGTCTGCATGATTGGTGCATCAAAGCCATACCGTTCTTTGAAGGCTTCCAGCATCTCCCTGCGGCCTTTATCGGTAATTTCATAAGACAGAACTGCGCCATCGTAACCAAGCTCCAGTAAGGCAGCCAGAGCGTAAGAGTTGGTGATGTTCATGCTTTCAACAATTCGGCCTTTGCCTAAATGATCGGTGAACAGTCCTTCATCCTTGTACAGCGATGCCTTATGGACAACATCCTTGAATGGAAATTCACTGACCTGCATCAGGCCATCGTCCAGGCTCTGATCTTTGCGCATGATTTCGACAATGTTTGGCATAGGCGATGGTTTTTCTGGGTGGAAATCATAATCGAATACGCGAAAAGGTTTTGGCTGCAGGCGCAGAGTTTCCAGCTCATCGAGAGCCTGGCGGCGCATGTCATTAAGCACCTTGGCCGGCAGGAAGGCCTGCTCGGGCAGGTGGAGAATGACTGTATTGATATATGCCCAGGTATTCCCGGTCTTCGTCAGCGATTTTTCAATCTGCTCCTTGCTTGTCGGAGCCGTCTTGGCTTCCTGCAGTTTGGGGCCATCGACCGTCACGGTATGTTCACCATCTTTTGCGATTAAGCGAAGCGGACTTCCAATCGCATCCGCTTCGAGCGTAAAGGAAACTGGCGCCTGGGGATGAACCTTCTTGATCGCATTTTCGACTTCCTTATGCATCACGAAGCTGGATGTACGGCGAACTTCGGCATGCGGCGGGACATGGCCGCTGACTTTGACTTCAACTACATCGCCAGCTCTTGCTTTGGAGATCAGTTTTCCTTTGCTATCATAAATAAAGTTGGCATTGCCACCCGTAGACTGCATGCCCTGCACAAAACGCAGCCCATCATTCTGAAAAAGATCCTGATCCAGTTTGATTTTGACTTTGTCCTTATTCTGACCAAGAACCTTGCCAATGGGCACTCCCTGATGGTTGCTTGTGACCGGATTCATCAGATCCAGACCAGTCTTTTCAAAGGTATGGCCAAGGGTATAGCCGCGGTTAAAAGCTGTCTGCATGGCGGTGATATCCTCTTTGGTCAGTTTTTTGCCATTAACGCCTTTGCGGGCCGCGCTGACACTTTCATAAACATATTCAGGGGATTTCATCCGCCCTTCAATTTTAAGTGAATACACGCCGGCATCGACCAGTTCGGAGATATTACGCACTAACGAAAGATCACGCGGTGAAAGCAGGAATCGTCCCTGAGCTTTGACTGGCTTGCCATTTTCTTCGAGGGTGTATTCCATGCGGCACGGCTGGGCGCAGGCCCCTTTGTTTCCTGAACGATTATAGCGGACCTGCGAAAACCGGCACTGTCCGGAATAGGAAATACATAAGGCACCATGAATAAACGCTTCCAGTTCCATTCCGGTTGCGGCACAGGCTTTAATTTCATCTAACGTCGCCTCGCGGGCCAGAACAACGCGCGAAACCCCAAGTTTGCGCAGCTGTTCAATCTGATAGGGTGTTGTCACTGATAACTGCGTGGAGGCATGCAGTTCCAGATCTGGAAGCCGATGGTGAAGCAGATGAATCAGGCCGAGGTCCTGAATAATCAGCGCATCCGCCCCCATCTCATTAAGGGCTTTGGCATATTCAAACGCCTGTTCCATCTGGTCTTCTTCGATCAGCGTATTCATCGTGATATAGATCTTTTTTCCAGCCAGATGCGCCTGTTCAATGACTTTTCGTGCTTCTTCAAGGGAAAAGTTTTTGGCAAACGCTCTGGCACCAAATAAAGGCAGCCCGAAATAAACGGCGTCGGCACCTGCCGCAAAAGCGGCATCTAAAGCTTCCCGATTGCCGGCCGGGGCTAGAACTTCTGCATTCATAAATTCAAAATTCTCCTGGGATCCTATGGATCCTGTCGTTATTGATTCTCATGTAAATCTAGATTGATTGTATGGAATTTTGGTCAGGCAAGGCACTTGGATGAACTGAAGATGGTCCGAAGAACATTAAAAAGCCACCTGAAAAATCAGTACAAAAAACGACATGCAAAAAAAGCAGACGGTTTATTCTGATTTTTCCGTCTGCTCTTTGTCCTGGTTTTTGTAAAATTGACGAATAGCCTGAAACGTCTCTTCCGAAATCACATGTTCAATCCGGCAGGCATCTTCCTGGGCAGTATCCAGATCCACGCCAATGCTGGTCAGCATATCTGTAAAGAAAACGTGTCGCTGATAAGTACTTTGCGCAACCTCTTTTCCCTTCTCAGTCAGAAGCAGAAATTTGTTTGGGGTCACTTCCAGCAAGCCTTCTTCAGCAAGCATTTTCACTGCATGCGAGACAGAAGGTTTGGAAAATCCTAAGTGACTGGCTACATCCACACTGCGAACGTGCGGCAGCTGGCTGGAAAGAACGAGGACTGACTCAAGATAGTCTTCTACGGATTCCGTCAGCTTCGGGTCTTTTTTATCTGGTTTCATACGTTCAGTGTAAAGATTTCCGGAAGTTAAGTCAATCTAACTAATGCATACAATCGATCGCTGGACTGTTTCTTGTGTATCCAGGCAGAATCTGCATTCATTTTGCGAGAATTGTTCCCTGATTGTATTTCTTGCTTTTCTGCTAAAAAGCCCATCTAGTCATGAGGCCAGATGGGCTGAAAATTCGTAACAGATATTGAACGGGCAAAGCTTAGCGTTTTAATTCTTTAATTTTTTCCCATGGCAGCTCTGGATCGCCAAAGTGTCCATAGTTTGTGGTGCGGGCATAAATTGGACGTCTTAAATCCAGCTCTTCGAGGATATTGCCAACTTCGAAGTTGAAGTTCTTCTTGACGATATCCATGATTTCTTCATCGCTGACCTTGCCCGTGCCAAAAGTATCCACAAGGATGGACACAGGTTCTTTACGGCCAATCGCATAGGAAACCTGAACTTCTGCTTTATCGGCCAGACCGGCTGCCACCAGGTTTTTGGCTACCCAGCGGGCATAATAAGCAGCGGAACGGTCAACTTTGGTTGGGTCTTTGGACGAGAAGCAGCCCCCGCCAATGTGGCCCATGCCGCCATATGTATCGCAGACAATCTTACGGCCGGTGGTTCCGGAATCTCCAAAGGATCCGCCCACCACGAAAGAACCGCTTGGGTTGATGAAGTATTTGGTCTTGTCATCGAGCATATTGGCTGGAATGACAGGTTTAATGACTTCTTCCATCACCAGTTTTTTCAGATCATCCTGGGAAAGATCTTTGGAATGTTGAGTGGAAAGAACAATCGTGTCAATGCGCACGGGCTTGTCATCTTTATACTCAACAGACACCTGCGTCTTGCCATCTGGTTTTAAAAGATCTGGATGTTCTCTTCTGACTTTGGTCAGCTGGCGGGAAAGCATGTGGGCATAATAAATTGGAGCCGGCATGAATTCTTCCGTTTCATTGGTGGCATACCCAAACATGATGCCCTGGTCTCCGGCTGCAACTTCCAGCTTGCCATCTTCCGTTTTGTTAACGGCATTATGGATTTCAGGAGACTGTTCATTGACAACAGTCGTAACGTGATATTCTTCAGGATATCCAATTTTTTTGAGGACATCCTTGGCAATTGTTTCGTAGTCAATACTGGCCTTGGTATTGGCTTCTCCATACACAAGAATAAAGTCATCTTTGATCGTCGCTTCAACAGCCATATTGGAATTCGGATCCTGGCGCAGAGCTTCATCCACAATAGAATCCGCAATCAGGTCGCAGACTTTATCAGGATGCCCTTCAGTAACCGACTCACTGGTAAAAATATAGTCTTTCATTACTTTCTCCTTTAAAAAAAAGCATACCGAAGTATGCTTAGAAAACATGTTCTAGCGCTTCGTATCTTCGTCAGCTGGACCACCTTACGTGAGGTTGGTGCAGGATCACAGAGCTGACTCTCTAACCTGCTCTTTATACTTGTTACGACTATTTTCCTTGCCATTATAAGGCAAGTTATCCAGTTGTTGCCGGACAATGCACCGTATCTGTCTGACTCTTCCTTAAAATACTTCGGAATAGTCCGACTTGGCTAAAGTCGACTTCGTGGAAGCGGTCTGCTTTTTTACAAAAACGATTCTGCGATGATCCACACCTTGTTTGCACCTCTTATTCGGAGGCTATTTGCTGCGATTCTGTTTTTTCTGGGCTTCGAACTTCTCTATCCCTAAAACTGTTCCAGGAGAATTCTGGCAAAAGCTTCCAGCGAAGGGATGGCCTTTTCCTTTTTCCAGAACAGGCAGCAGTTTTTATAAACCGGGCTGCCATCGCGAATCAATGGCAGACGGCTTACGGTTGTATCGAACCAGGCACTCCCCTCCACAACATCCACTGGTAAATACGCCTGAGCGCCTAAGATCAGCAGCCTTGCTTCTGGTAATGAAGAGACAAAGACAAATGGCGAGCGAATCTGAACCACCTGTCGGTAATATTGTTTCTCGTTTTCCTGCGATTTTGGACTGGCCACCAGAATACAGTTCATATTTTCCAGATCATTAAGATCAATCTGCTCTTTTTGAGCCAGAGGATGACTGGCCGCGATTTCAATCTGGATCTGGCTTTGAGCCAGGATAATGTTTTTGTAGGTATCTGAAAAAGCCCGCCGCTGGTCATTGATGGCCAGATCAATGCTCCCCTCTTCCATGCCCAGATACAGCTCTTCATGCGAGCCAATGGTAATCGAAAGTGAAACATCCGGATAAATCTGGCCAAACTTTGCAATTGCCAAAGAGAGCTCATCGATCTGGATGCCGCTGAAACAGCCGATCCGTAAAGCTTCCTGCCTGGGTCTAGCAATCTCTCTGGTTTTTTCAACCGTCTTATCCATCTGTCTGCGCAGCTTCAAGGACTGTCCATAAAAATAATTGCCAGCCGGCGTCAGGGAAAACGTTCGGTTATGCCGCTCCAGCAGCTCGACACCCAGCTCGGCTTCCAGTTTTTTGATCTGCTGAGAAATGGCGGACTGGGAAACATGGCAGATATCAGCGGCATCATAAAAGCTTCCTGTCTGCACAACCGCCTGAAAATATTCCATCTCTTTGGGAAACATCCTCTTCTCTCCTTGACTCTTTTCCTGATTGATCTGATGAACTTCTGTTTCTGTATCTTTCCTGAACGTTGTCTTTCACTCTTTCCGAAAGATCTTTCCATGTTATTTCTTTGATTCTTCCATCTCCATTATCGATCAGTTTTACTTATCAATTCAAGAAGAAATCGGAATTGTTCGCCTGTTTGATAAGTGATTCAATAGAGGTGTCAAAAAAAGATGCGAAACCAAAAGACACATAAAACCAAAGACACATAAAACCAAAGAAAGCCCTGATCAACGAAGGAATCACATTCAAAAAGCTGCCATTGAGAGTATTTTCTCAACGGCAGCTTTTCTTATTTTCTTTTCTAACGACCGTTAGAATCGATTGAGCTACTTGGTTTACGGGCAGACTGAAGAGCACTCAATCTCAAGTACAAGCATTTTAATAATCCCTACTATTTCGAGATTTGGGAATGGACCAAGTTATCACCTTTTGATTTTTTCTTCTTTGGTCCGGGAGTAGATAAGTCTATTCATA
>CAJTVE010000059.1 GCA_910579655.1 uncultured Allobaculum sp.
TTACACTGCCAGCAGCGGTAATAAAACAAAAAAACCGCTTTAATCCATTGGACTAAAGCAGGGGTGTGAACAGTAACACTAATTTAGATGATGCAGGAAGCGTGAAGAAAAAAATCTTGCTTTTTTGAGTTTGAGTTGCATTGACTGGGGTGGGTTGCTATAATGCATAGGCACTTACTTTAAACCAGCCGATGGTTTAAGGCGGAAGGAGGAACTGGCATGAAAAAGGGAATTCATCCTAATTACCATACCGTTACTGTTGTTTGCTCTTCCTGCGGCAATAAATTCGAATCCGGATCTACTGTGAAAGGTGACACTCTTCGCGTAGATACTTGCAGCAACTGCCATCCATTCTATACTGGACGTCAGCGCTTCGCAGCCGCACCGGGACGTATTGAAAAGTTCAACAGAAAATACGGACGCAACGAAAACAAGTAAATTTGAAAAATTCCGCCCATTCGGCGGTTTTTTTTTGCCATCTTGAACCTCAGATTTATATTTAACAGGGCAAAATTCCGCTGATTTTTCTTCATCTTAGAAGAGCGCAATAAAGGAATAGAATGCTTTAACGATTTTTGCTCATAAAAAATCGTTGAAGTTTGAAATTCACTGTTGAGGAATCGTTGAAGTTTGAGATTTATTGTTGAGAAATCGTTGAAGTTTGAGATTTATTGTTGAGAAATCGTTGAAGTTCGGGATTTATTGTTGAGAAATCGTTGAAGTTTGAGATTTATTGTTGAGAAATCGTTGAAGTTTGAGATTTATTGTTGAGAAATCGTTGAAATTCGAGATTTACTGTTGAGATTATAAAAGCTCGTCGAATAATCATTGCAGTTCCAGACTGCGGCATAGACCCTAAAACTGCTGAAACCGATTTTACTCAGCATCTGGAATTCGGTTGCATACAAAGCTGGGCGCGCTAATCGGTTTAATTTTTTACTTTATGCCATTTCATCCGATTCTTTCTGTATTCCAGCCATCGAAAGCCAGGTGATCGTTTTCAGTTTTGTCTTTCGTATAGTTATGAGATCCAGTTTTTGCGTATATCCAAGTATGAAATGTTTACGATGTCAAAATGAAGATCCTGCCTTGTTCTTTGAAGTGCAGGGGAAATGGATCTGTCGCAAGTGTCTGGACTTTGGCCCCTTGCCTGCTGGACAACTGCCTCGAAAACCAAAGCTGTGCCATACGCGCTGGGCGGGAAAACCTGTTCTTGAATTTGAGTTGACGCCTTTTCAAAAAGAAGTCTCTGCGAAAGCCCTGAAAATCCTTCAAAGCAAAAAAGATGTGCTGATTTATGCCGCTGCAGGGGCGGGGAAAACAGAGATCTCGCTGGAAAGCATCTGCTGGTATCTGGCTTTGGGAAAGAAAGTCTGTTTTGCGATCAGCCGCAGACAAGTCGTGATTGAAATTGCAAAACGCCTTTCAAAAAACTTTCCTGAACTGAAGGTGATTGCGGTCTGTGAAGGGATGACCAAAGTCACGGATGCTGATCTGATTGTGTGCACGACCCATCAGCTCTATCGATATCCCTTCTGTTTTGATCTGCTCATTCTTGATGAACTGGATGCTTTCCCCTATGCAGGCAATGAGGTGCTTGAAGCTATAGCCTGCCAATCCTGCATCGGCCAGAAGATGCTTTTGAGCGCTACCCCGGATGCCAAGTCTTTACGGGCCATTGAAAATCATGAAATGGAGATGGTGAATCTGTTCAAACGCCCGCACCAAAAGCCTTTGTGTGTCCCGGATGTGGTGACCTGCTCGAAATTTCGGATGGTTTTGAAAATCATCCGCAAGTGCAAAAAACATATTCAAAATGGAAAGCAGGTTCTGTTATTTGTGCCGCGGATTGCGGATACCAAGTGGATGAAGTGGGTTTTAAAGCCGTTTTTTGCGGTGGATGTGATTCATTCCAAGTCAAAAGACAAAGATGAAATCATGGCCCGCTTTCATGCCAGAAAGAGCATGGTGTTAATATGTACAACTCTACTCGAACGGGGAATTACGGTTCCCTCCGTCCAGGTGATCGTGTACCGGGCGGATCATCTCGTGTTTACAACCGCCAGCCTGATTCAGATTTTCGGCAGAGCGGGACGAAGCTTCAAGGATCCTTACGGCGAAGGGACGGCCTATATTCAAAGTCCCTCCAAAGCTCTCAACGAATGCCTGCGTCAGCTCAATCACATGAACAGTGTCTCTGGTGTGCAGGAAAACAGACTGGGTGCGAAACCCTGTCCAGACTTTTTCAGGGGCCGGGACTCCTCTGCCCGGAATGTGAGAAAAAGCTGAAACCGAAGGATCTGGTTGTTTGGGTCTCAAATGAAATGCTGGAAGCACAAAAGCAATTCAGGCCAGATCAACAAGGCCAATATCACGATCCATACCAAGAGAAGAAATCAAAGAAAAAGAAGATTTATGTCCTCTATGAAAACAACGCCGAAACGGAAAGGCTGCTCAGAAGAATTCTGCAGTATGGCGATCTGGATCCGGCAAGAGTCTTTCTGGAAAATTATCCTCAACATAGAAAACTTCTGGGGAAAGTTCCGATCAAAGTCGTGGGGATGTCGTTTCGAAGTCCGGCGTTTCAGGCCTTCTTTTTTGGGATCCAATTAAAGTCCGCCTTTGCGATCGAACAGGCAAAAGGAAGTCTGGTTTCTTATCTGGCCCTCTCGCTGCTGCCCCTCAATGACCAGCAGATTGCCTGGCTGCTTTCAGATCCATATTGTATTGGACTCTGGATGCTGGTTCAGGATCCAGAGTGGATTGAAAATCATCAGAAAAAGAACAGACTCGACTGGGCAATACTTTTTGGAAAAAATGTCCATCGTCCGCAAATAAAGAAGTTTTAGCGAATTCTTTCGAAAGATTCACAAGGATCAGTTTCAAACCCCCATTTAATCCGCTATCATACAATGCGCCTGATTGTATCCTGACCCTTGTAATGCTTATGGGGATCGACCATACTTAGGCTTTAAATATTTGTTAGAATAGCGACAAAGGGGGCTTGTTCATGAGTAAAAGTGAAAATGATCTTTTAGATTCACTGCTGGATTCTTTATCAGATGACCAGGAAATGGAAAAAAAGATTGGTGAATTTGCCCGGAACAAAGAGCGGATGCAGCGCATTGAGCGTGCAAGGCAAACATCCGAACAGTTCCAGCAGACCTATTCCCGTCAGGGACAAAATAGCCGTCAGGCCAATACCAATAGCTCCAATGTCAGCCCCAAACCTCAAAGTCAGGAGGCCGACATTCCCGACTTTTTAAATTCGCATCAAAATACACCAAATACATCAAATAACCCCAATACAGCGGGCAGTTTGGATCTTCACCGTCAGCCAGATGAATTCGGCCAGACAAGAGTACAGTCTCCATTGGCGGATGACTTTGGGCAGACGCGTGTGATGAATGGTCAGAACTTTGACCAGACTCGTCATCAGCCCTCGGGTATGGCAGAGGATTCTTTCGATCACACCCGGGTGATGAATAGCCCATATGGATCTGCTCGAGCAGGGGATCAAAATCTGGACCAGACCCGCACAGCCAGGCCGTTTGGTCAGAAAGGTCTTTCTTCGGATATGGGAACAACCCGTCCAATTCAGGATTTTTCCAGCATGGGTCCAAATCCGAACCCGAATCTGGAAGCTACCAGAACCTATCAGGCTGGCGGCATGAATCCGAACATGGCGCAGACGCAGACTTTCAACCCACGGCAGCCCGTGGGCAATCCTGTTCCACCGTATACCCAGCACACGGCAACTCATCAGCCCTACGATGTTCCCGATCTGACTGGTCGCATCAATGTGGGCGGTTATGGCCAGGAAGATCTCGAACAGACGCGCCGCATGCCAAATCCCGGAGATGCCGGCTCAACGCGAGTGTTCAACTCCGCCCAGGCCAGCACCAATGCTGGAGCAGGCGATGGCACCGTACGGATGAATAAAGACGAAATCCGCAAGTTCAGTGAACAGGATGAACCGCTGCTGCACCGTGAATATCTGAAAAGCGATGAAGATGAGGATGATTTTGATGAAAGCCTGCTTCGCAAGGAGCCAGCCTATCGCAAAGAACCCTCTTATTCCCGTTCAAGATCCCACAAAAAACGCCGCAGTCCCTGGAAAACCTATGCGATTATCTGTGGTGTCGTGCTGGCCATTGTATTGGTTGGAACAGGCGGGGTGATGACCAAACGCTTTATCGATTCCCAGGCGAGCAGTGTTCAGAACAATGAACAGTTCCAGAAGTTGTTTGACTGGATCAGCAATTACGGTTCCTACGATGATTCCGAGCGCAAGAAAATCCTCGATTTCCGCAGTGTGTATGAAAAACTCGGAGATGAAAATAAGCAGAAAATCAACGATACCCTGATGGCTTTAACCGGCAAGACCTTTGATGAACTGCTTGTTGCCGCTGACGATAAGGACAAACCGGATGCAAGCAACGAAAACGTGGCCAACGCCGAACGAAAAGCCAAACTGAAAGACGAGATGGCTTCGCTGCAGGCTGAAATTGATACGCTGACCGGTCGACTCAATCAGGCCACTGAGCGAATTGCACAGGCAGAAAACGAATACAACCAGAAAAAGGCCGACTATGACAACGCGGTAGCTGCAGCGCAGACTGCCCAAAGCAATGTTGACCTCTACACCGGCCAGCTTGCCAATCTGCCCAATGATCAGGAACTGCAGGACCAGATTCTTTCTTTGCAAAACCAGCTTGAAGAGCTGATCAACAGCAGTAATGACCATCATGACAGCAGTCAGACTTCCGATTCTTCGATTGTGGACAACCGCGATCAGCTGCGAGCCCAGATTTCCGAACTCCAGGCCCAGCAAAGAAACAATGCGCAAACTCGCTCTGACCTCGAAGATAACCTCGCCTCTGCCCAGCAGACCTTGAATGATGCCAACAACTCTCTGTCTTCTTTAAAACAGGCAGCCGATACGGCTTATGGTGCATGGCAGGCCATCAAAAACGATGCCGATCCAATCCAGGCGGAGATTGTATCCAAGACCAACGAGATGAATTCTCTGCAGTCTGAATACGATTCGATTCAGTAAGGCGGTTTAACAGTCCAGAATCGGACAGATGCAAAAGCATCAGATAAAAAAGCTGGATTGCAAAAGCGCCTGATTCAAAAGAGTCAGACTTAAAAAAGAATTGTTCAAAAAAAATCACCAAAAAGAGTTGCTCAAAAAACAGAAATCAAATCAACAGACGACTTTTCCCCTTTTGAAAATCTCCTGGCCAGAATCATTTCTGGAAAGGGGATGATCAAAGAAGGAATGAGAAGTCGTCTTTTTCTCTGTTTGCCCGACCGATCATTTTCTGGAAGGAAAAGGAACTTTACTCTGACTGCTCGGCCTGGACAGAGCCTGAAATCAGGATTTTGAAAGCGGAATAAAGAAAAGGCGAGAGTGGCCGGATTTCCCAAAAACTATGAAAAATTCCCATAAAATAGCCAGAAGTCAATAAAAAGTTGTTGGAAATCAGAAATTCACAGAAAATAAAAACAGGCAAAAAATGACCATAAAAGAAATCGGAACATATAACAGAACTCGATAAAATCATCTTCGACGCAAGATGAAAGCAGACGTTTGTTTTCTGAAACCTGATGTTCAGAGCCAAAAGACGCCATTGAAAGGCCGTATGCTAAAATACTCGCGGAAGGTGGTTCACTTATGCAGAAAAATGCCATTATCCTTGCCGCAGGCAAAGGAACCCGAATGAAATCGGAAAAGAACAAAGTGATGCATATGTTGATTGATCAACCGATTTTAGCCTACCCGATGGATGCTTTAAAGAAAGCCGGAGCCGATCGCATTGTGATCGTTGCCGGATATCAAGCCGATTCTTTAAAGCAGGCTTTTGCGGACGCTGAATTTGCGATGCAGGAAGAACAGTTAGGAACAGGCCATGCCGTCATGCAGTGCACCGTCTTAAAAGACGAGCCTGGATATACCTTAGTCATGAATGGCGATGTTCCCTGCCTGAAAGCCGAAACGCTGGAAAGACTTTACCAGGAAGCAGAAAACCATTCCCTGGTTTTACTTTCAGCCATTCTGGAAGATGGCGCCCATTATGGACGTGTCGTTCGCTCTGAAAGCGGCCAGGTAAAAGCCATTGTGGAAGCCAAAGACTGCACCCCCTCGCAAGAAGAGATCAAGGAGATCAACGCAGGGGTGTATTGCTTTAACAATCGCGATCTGTTCGACTCTTTAGGAGAGCTGACAACCAACAATGCCCAGCACGAATACTACCTCACGGATCTGGTAAAAATCCTTGCCGCCAAAGGAAAAAGCGTTCAGGCCATTGCAGCCGACCCAGATGAAATGGCCGGAATCAACACGGTCAGCGAACTTGCACAAGTCTATACCTGGATGAAAGATAACATTAATCGCTATTGGCTGGAACAGGGGGTTCAGATTGTTGACCCTTCTAGAACCGTGATCGGAAAAGATGTCAGATTTGGACATGATGTCATCGTCTACCCTGACACGCACATCCTTGGAAACACAGTGATCGGCGATTTTGTCGAAATTTATCCTCAGACATGGATTTCAGATTCCAGCATTGGCGATCACTCCCGAATTCAGGCCAGCATTATTGAAAATGCCAGCGTCCCTGAACATTCTTCAATCACACATCAAGTCGTAAAGGAAGGAACGGACATTCAAGCATGAAAAAAACTGAAGAACTGAAAGATTCTACTGTTGTCTTTGCGCTCTCCGCAAGCCACGATCTCGCGCAGGAAATTTGCGATATTTTAGAAATTCCTCTTGGAAAATGCACTGTCCACCATTTCGCAGATGGCGAAATTCTTGTCGAGCTTGGTGAATCCGTTCGCGGAAAGGACGTCTTCTTCGTCCAGTCAACCAACCGTCCAGTCAATGACAATCTGATGGAACTGTTAATCGGTATCGATGCCTGCAAACGCGCGTCGGCCCGCTCCATCAACTGCGTCATTCCATACTTTGGCTACGCCCGTCAGGATCGCAAAGCCAAACCAAGACAGCCAATCTCATCCAAACTGGTTGCAACCATGTTAGAGAGAGCTGGTGCAAACCGCGTCATCACCATGGACTTACACGCAGCCCAGATCCAGGGCTATTTCGATATCCCTGCCGATGATATCAACACCCTCACCCTGATCAGTGAGTATCTCAAAAGCAAACCAGGCCTCAACCTCGAAGACGTTGTCGTTGTTTCCCCCGACCATGGTGGAACCGTACGCGCAAGAAGACTTGCCGATCGCTTAGGCGCCCCAGTTGCCATCATCGACAAACGCCGTCCAAAACCAAACGTAGCCGTTGCCATGAACTTGCTGGGTGATGTGGATGGCAAAGTAGCCGTTGTGATCGACGACATGGTCGATACCGCAGGTACTTTAACATCCGGCATCAATATGCTTTATGAAAAAGGCGCCCGAGAAGTCATCGCTGCCTGTGCCCACGGTGTTCTCTCCGGACCGGCCATCGAGCGTCTGAAAAACTCCAAACTGACTGAGTTCATCGTAACCAACACAATTGACCAGTCCGAAAACTCCAAGCTTTATAACGAAATGACCGTTCTGTCCGTCGCTCCGCTTGCAGCCGCTGCGATCGAAGCTGTCGAACTCAACGAATCTCTGTCCACAGCTTTAAATGACGCCGTAACCGGTGAATTTGTTCATAAAGTCTGCCAGTCAGACGAAAACCAGGCGTAATCAGCACCGGATTGTCAGGCTCAACCAAGCAGAAGCAATAAACAAGCAGAAGCAGTAAAACAGAAGTGATAGAGTAGAAGATTCCAGGCCTTCTTTGGGCTGATTGAACCGAAAACACAGGTGGTTTCATCTGTAAAGCGAATCTGAAAAACTTTGAACGGATGCAAAAAAAAAGCCCTCTTTTCCAGACAGGATCCTACAGATCCAGGAAAAGAGGGCTTTTCATCTGCCAGATTGGTCAGGCTGATTGAACGCATTCAATCAAATCGTTCAGAGATTCAAGCTGTTTTTGAAGCAAAGTCAGATATTCTGGGCGTTCGTCGTCTGGAACATTAAGCAAGTTCATCGCCTGTTCTAAAGAATAGCCAAGATTTTTGCGGATGGCCTGGATGTCCTCCAAACGGGCACTCCGGCGTCCGTTTTGTTCAATTGCTTCACCTAAATTACACATGTTGTTAAACTCCTTTAAATACAAGGATTTTTCAAAAATAACATAAACAAAGCGTCAAACATCTGAGATTCAAGCTTCAAGCTGTTTTTGAAGCAAAATCAGATATTCTGGGCGTTCGTCGTCTGGAACATTAAGCAAGTCCATCGCCTGTTCCAAAGAATAGCCAAGATTTTTGCGGATGGCCTGGATGTCCTCCAAACGGGTAGTATGGCGTCCTTTTTTGATTCCGTTTTGTTCAATTGCTTCACCTAAATTACACATGTTGTTAAACTCCTTTTCCATCGCTTCCGTCATCGGAATCCCAAATTCATTTTTGAGAATGTTTCCTTTTTCTACAGCACTTTTTTTGTTGGAGAACAGTACATCCAATAAGCGCAGGATTCCTTTATATTTTCCGTCGCCCTCAGAACCACCAAGATAGACCATGAAAATGCTGAGCAAATCGTAATCACATTCTCTTTCCTGATAATCACCAACGAACGAATCACAGGCCATATGAAGGTGGGTAACGTTATTGGCCCGATATTCAGGCTGGTTCTGACAGATCCAGATTGAGTAGACTTTTCTGATTTTTTCGTAGTGGTTTTTAGTAAAGACACGACCTTTCTGATCAGCGATTTTCTCACTGGTATAGTAGATGGATCGTTTAGGTAAG
Source organism: uncultured Allobaculum sp. (assembly GCA_910579655.1). Classification (GTDB taxonomy): domain Bacteria; phylum Bacillota_I; class Bacilli_A; order Erysipelotrichales; family Erysipelotrichaceae; genus Allobaculum. Next base: position 8,811 of record CAJTVE010000059.1, read on the forward strand.
GGATAGCCAGGATTCGGCTCGTTTTGGGCTTCGATATTGATGATTAATTCGACATGATCCTCAGAATCAGGAACAAGTGCCTGAAACAGAAGGTCGTAAGCAATTCCCAATTTGTTCTCGTGCTTTTGAACAGTATCAATACCAGTGATCAGCGGAGGAACCATGTCAGGTTCAGACAAAACACGAGAGATCATAGTTTTTCCCTCGATGTATTTGTTCGCAATATCGTCTGTGGACGAATCTTTATATTCTTTTGCAAAAGCCTTCAAAATATGAGCCAGAATTACCTTTTCTGATAAAAGCCGCTTACAGGCCGCATCGTATCTGGCTTTATATTCGGTGCTTCGCAGTCCCTGCGCAATTGATGTTTCAATTTCCGTGGATGTCATGCTTTATTCTCCTTGTAACATATCCGAGGCAGAAGATCTACTGGATCATCTGTTTGTTTTTCATCTTTCCGTTCTTTTACGGAACGATTGAACTGTCAACAATTCCTATAGAAATCAGTGCGGATTCAGTTAATTCCAGTCAGGAGGACTGATAAAAACCGTAGCTGAAAAGATCCAATATCTCCTGCTTATTTCCATATACGCAGAAAGGAGAGAAGTGTTTTCTAAACTTGGAAAGAGAGCGCCATAGCTTTGATGCTCTCCAATGAATCCGGAAAAAGAAGATTTATATTGGTCAGAAATGTTTTCTGGTATTCGTTACTGAAAAGCAAAAGACCCAAATATATGGGCTTTTTTGAGGAAAATATCAGCGGGTTCATTGAATCCCTTTGCGAAATAGGATTAAACTGAATAAATACAAGAAGGTGATGAAATGCTGGTTGATAAGGAGACCAGAAACAGAAAAGATGAAATTTTTCAAAATGGCTTTAACGAAGAAAACCTCGGATGCATTTCTTACGATATTCGAGTCGGAAAAATTTTAAGAAAAGAGCATGAAACAGAATTGACTCTGAATCCGGGCGAGCTTGTTATGGTCCAGTCTGAAGAAGAGTTCTGGGTTCCCAAAGATCTTGCGATAAAAGTTGGCGAAAAAAATTCACTCATGCGCACCGGATTAATCGTAAATGGTCCAACTTATTTTCCGGGCCATCACACAAAAGCCTATCTAAGAGTATTGAATGCTTCCAATAACAAAATAACCATCAGAAAAGGCGACAAAATTGCCCAGCTGTTTTTTGAACAGCTGAGTCAGGTTCCAGACCAGCTTTATCAATCGAATCCTTCAAGTTCTTTTTCAGATGAAACAGACTATCGAGAATATGGACGATACGATGAGGCCTATAAGACAAGAATCACTGGAATGGAAACCGGGGCAGAGAGCCTGAAAAATTAAGAAGGAAAGTTCTACGCGAATGCTTTGACCTGAATCTGAAGATCAGGATTGGAGAAGATTTGTTTTCAAGCCGATATTCAAACAGATAAAGGCCTTCCTTACCATGCATGATCCGTGAAGGATCGACAGGAAAGGAAGGCCTTTTGTTCTGGTTGATTCAGGGAAATCGAATGTTTATGGGGAAACGAACCAAAGACTGGAACCTCTCGATTCCTTAACTTCTTGGCTCGTTCTACTTGTTTTCTGCGTTTTCTTCTTCAGAAACAATGACTTCCTTCCACGAAGGATCAAACTGTTCCAGAAAGGAAGGAATGGAAGCCAGAGCCTGTTCTTTTTGAGAAGAAGCAGGTGGCAAGGAAGCAGATGGATCTACAGAGTTTCTATCAGATTTTTCAGCTGCAAACAGGGCTTCAAAGTTCCGGCGGATTTGTTGATTGACCTCTTCAAAGTCCAGTTCTTTGATGTCCGCAATCTTTTGAACGGTTGCCTGAACAAAAGCAGGTTCATTACGATGCCCGCGATGAGGAACCGGTGAAAGATAAGGAGAATCTGTCTCCGAAAGCAGGCGTTCAACCGGGCAGGCTGCTACATTGGCCGGGCCTTGCTTATTGTTTTTATAGGTAATCGGCCCCGCAAAGGAGATCAGCATCTTGTGCTTTAAAGCTTCTTCCATAATGGGCAAAGATCCAGAGAAACAATGCAGAATGACGGGTGTCTTCGCATTTTGTTCCAGCAGATCCATCGTGTCCCGGCTTGCATCCCGCATGTGGATGGAAATCGGAAGGTTTGCTTCATTGGCCAGTTCGATCTGCTTTTTGAACAGATCTTTCTGTAAATCCTTAAAGCTTGTGTCCCAATAGTAATCCAGGCCAATTTCACCTAAGACATCCATACGGCCGGACATTGCCTCCTGGCGTAAGAAGTCCAGATCTTCTTGAGTGATGTCCTGGGCATCGCCTGGATAAAAGCCAAAGGCAACCTTGAGCAGTTCTGGATGCTTAAATTTCAGGTCCAGAGCCCGCAGATATTCCGTTTTGTTGGTGCACATCACCATCATCAGATCTACACCGGCTTCTTGGGCTCGTTCTAAAATTTCCTCAACCTGGGGATACAGTTCATCGCAGGTGATATGGCAATGCGTATCGGTGATCATTTCTGGCAGCCTTCTTTTTCGGCTTCTAAAACAGTCGATGCGATGGCCGTTTCTTCAAGAGATCCGTTCTGGATGCCTTCAATGGCCTGGGCTGTTTCAATTGGCTCTACAGCCTCCATGGTAGCTTTGGTCTGGAAAGCTTTTTTGGAGGCATCGGCTGTTTCATTGACAGGGCTGGTCTTGAAGATCTTGCAGGCTGGCTTTTCTTCGGCTGGAGCGGGTTTGTCAGATTTGATATAGCCTAATGCTTCGATGATGTCTTCCATGGCTTCTTTTGTATCATCGCGGTTGAGCGCAAATTCAACCTGTGCCTGTAAGAATCCCTTTCGATCGCCAACGTCATAACGATTGCCGTCAAACTGGCAGGCATAGACAGCTTCTTCTTTGGCCAGGCGGTCAATCGCATCGGTCAGCTGGATTTCGTTGCCTTTGCCGGCTTTCTGGTCTTCTAATTTATTGAAAATATCGGGGCTCAGGACATAACGGCCTAAAATGGCCATGTTGCTTGGCGCGTTTTCAAAGGCTGGTTTTTCAACGAAGTGTGAAACTTCCATCACCCGGTCATTGATCGCTTGACTTGGAGCGATGATGCCATATTTCGAAATGTTTTCATCTGCAACGGGCTGCACGCCAACGACGCTTGCACCCGTTTCTTCATAGACATCCATCAACTGACGGATCGCCCCTTTGCCACCGCGATTGACGACAATATCATCGCCCAGCAGCACCGCAAAGGGTTCATCACCCACAAAGCTGCGGGCGCATAAAATGGCATGGCCCAGGCCTTTGGGCGTTTTCTGACGGACCGAAACGACATTGACCATGTCGGTAATGTCTTCGATCATCTGTAAATGTTCAAGATCGTTGCTGGCTTTCAGCTTTTCTTCGAGTTCAAAAGAACGGTCGAAATGGTTTTCAATGGATTGTTTATAGGAGTTGGTGACCAGGCAGATTTCTTCAATGCCAGAAGCCACCGCTTCCTCAATGATGTACTGAATGGTTGGAATATCTACAATCGGGAGCATTTCCTTAGGAATGGCTTTGGTTGCAGGTAAAAAACGGGTTCCAAATCCCGCTGCCGGAATGACGGCCTTACGAACTTTCTTCTTCATGCGTTCACTATCCTTTCGTCTTAGAGTGCTTGGCAAAATAAATTCAATCCGAATTCTCGAATTCGATTGTTGAATTGTTGAAGTGGTGAGAGAAGATCGCAAAGATCAGAATCGATCTGGAAGATCAAAGAAAGTGAAGCCAGCTCTTGTTTTGAATAGAGCATGGATAAGCTTTTGGATGAGCAGGTTTGTGAGCAGAAAGAAATCAGATCCTTTTTCAGATGGATGCAGGCACAAAAGCGCATTGGGAAACTCTAATTCATCAAAGCCAATTCATCCCAAAAGCACGAACAAGCCCCATCGAACAGAGAACAAATCCACTCCAGCGATCAAAGACAGGAAAAGAAAACGATCCAGAATGTTTTCTTTTCAAAAACTTCATCTTGAAATTTCACCATAAAAATCCAGAAGAGCTGATTTTCTCAAGGCAGACAAACAGCTTTTCTGTCTTCTTCTAACTTTATATTCTAAACGGACATGGATCTTCAATCAAAAGAACGATGCAAATCGCAGATCAACCAGCACTTTCTTACGGCCTTCCCGAAAAAGTACAAGGTAGATCGTGTAGGCTTTTCAACAGCTTGTCAAGAGCAAAAAATGGTCTTTTTCGAAGCCAGAAGGTTTTCTTGTTATAATGAAGCTTGACCAATTGCGCCCTGACTTCTTAAACTTCACCAACAAACAGGCAAAGACCGCACCGTGCAGGCGTGATCTGGCCCAAGGCGCTTTGGAAATCGGAAGATAGAAGCAGAAACTTCTTATGTAAATCTCAATGTGAATTCAATCCATGCAGTGCAAAACCAAAAACGCAAAATTTTATTTGCACCTCTATTTTCAAAGTCTGCGCAGACTGAACCAGTAAGAAAGGATGCCCAGATTTTGGCTGGATGAACAGACTGACTCATCAACGGACAGCCCGATTCATCTAGCAGATAGATACTTACCATACAGAAAGGACAAATCATGGCAAAAATGGAAGAACGTCTTGACAAGCTTGCTGCTCGTCTGGACGAAATCAATGAAAAAATGATGGACCCGAGTGTCGTCAGTGACCGCCGACAGATGTCAAAACTTGGACGCGAAGCCAATGAACTGACCCCGATTGTCGATGTCTATAACGAATATAAAGCCGCCCAGGCTGGCCTGGCGGATGCCAGAGAACTTATGAACGAGGATGATAAAGATATCCGCGAAATGGCTAAAATGGAAATCGAAGAACTCGAGCCAAAAATTGACGACTATATCAAACAGCTCGAACTGCTCTTAGTTCCAACGGATCCTAACGACTCCCACAACGCCTTTATGGAAATTCGCGGGGCTGCGGGTGGCGATGAAGCCAACATCTTTGCGGGCGACTTATTTCGCATGTATTCCAAATATGCAGACTCCAAAGGCTGGAAGCTGGAAGTCACAGATGCTGAAGACTCCGAAGCCGGCGGCTATTCTTTGATCTGCTTTAAGATCACCGGCCAGCATGCTTACGGAACTTTGAAATATGAATCCGGAAGCCATCGTGTGCAGCGTGTTCCAAAGACCGAATCGCAGGGTCGTATCCAGACCTCAACCGCAACCGTCCTGGTTTACCCGGAAATCGATGAAGAAGACTTCGATATCGATATGAATGATCTGGAAATCGAAACCATGCGTGCATCGGGTGCCGGTGGTCAGCACGTAAACAAAACCGACTCCGCGGTCCGCATTATCCATAAGCCAACCGGTATTGTCGTCAAATGCCAGGATGGCCGTTCCCAGCACGAAAACCGTGCGACCGCTCTGGCTACCATTGCGGCGCGTGTCAAAGAAGAACGCCAGCGTGAAATTGACCAGAAAAACGAAGCAGAACGGAAAACCAAAATCGGAACCGGCGACCGTGCAGAAAAGATCCGCACCTACAACTACCCACAGAACCGGATTACCGATCACCGCATCGGTTATTCTGTAAACCAGCTCGACCGGATGATTGATGGCCGTCTGGATGATCTGATGAAAGCTTTACAGATGGCTGATCAGAAAGCCAAACTCGCCGGAGAGTCCTTATCATGATTACCTGGCATCAATTGCTTAATGAAGGAAAAGAACGCCTCTACCAGGCTGGAAATTCCGATCAGGCAGCGATGATGCTGCTCAACGAACTGTGCAGACTGCGCAATGTGAATCTGTATATGGACCTGGATGGACCGGCAAATTCGGAGATTGCGACGGAATATCTTGAAGGCATTCACCGTCTGGAAAAAGGCGAGCCATTAGGTTATGTCTTAGGCTTTGAAAATTTTTATGGCTATGACTTCATGGTTAACGAAAACGTCCTGATCCCAAGACCGGAAACTGAAGAACTCACCGGCCAGGTTTTAATGCTTCTCGACCAGAAATTTGAACAGGTCGAACATCCCGTTGTGTTTGATGTGGCAACCGGCAGCGGTGCGATTGGCATTACGCTGAGTCTTGAAGATCCAAGACTGGATGTCTACGCCTCTGATATTTCCAAAGACGCTTTACAGGTCGCCTGGGCCAACAATGAAAAACTTGGCGGCCGCGTGGTATTTCTGGAAGGCGATATGTTAGAGCCATTTATAGATCGGAAAATGTTCTGTGATTTCCTCGTCTGCAATCCGCCCTATATCCCATCTGAAGAACAGCTCGATCATGGTGTGGTTGATTACGAACCCAACGTTGCTTTATTTGGAGGAAGCGATGGTCTGAATTTCTATCGCTCCGTCTTTAAAAACGCCTCCAAAGTCCTCAAGCCAAACGCCACCATGGCCTTTGAAATGGGCTACGATCAGGGCGAACGCCTCTCCAGACTGGCCAGGGAATACTTTCCTGATGCCAATGTAGAAGTCTTAAAAGATATGAGCGGCAAAGACCGCATCCTGGTGGTGGAAACCCACCGTGAACTCTTTGAGCAAGGACAGCCAGAACGGGCGGTGTATTAATCGCTCGAAGCAAAAGCCGAAACCCTTCCAAAAAGAAGATTTAGTCTGGCCATTTAGAGCCACTCCTGAACAAAATCCAAACCTCACGAAGAGATCTGTCAAAAGGCAGCTCTCTTTTCTGCGTTTTGAAGTATATTGAAGTTAGACAAAACAAACTCTAGAAAGAAGAAAACAGACAATGATTCAACGCAACGATCCTTGCTGGTGCGGATCCGGCAAGAAATATAAGAAATGCCATGAAAACTTTGACCGTAAACTGATGTCGATGAAACTGCGCGGCAAACAGGTACCCCCACAGCGCCTGATCAAAAACGAAGAAGATATCAAGTGGATCCGGGAAGCCGGCAAAATCAATACGGCTGTTCTCGACCTGGTTGGAGAAAAAATCCATGCCGGCATGACCACCGATGAAATCGACCAGCTCGTCTACAACTACACCATTGAACATGGTGCAACTCCAGCTCCTCTTGGCTATGAAGGCTTTCCAAAAAGCTGCTGCACATCAATCAATGACCAGATCTGCCATGGCATTCCGGATGATACCGTCTTAAAAGAAGGAGACATCGTCAATGTCGACTGCACAACCATCTATCATGGCCACTATGCGGATGCCAGCCGGATGTACTGCATCGGTGAAGTCTCCGACAAGGCAAAAAAACTGGTCGATGTGACCAAACAATGCCTGGAAGCCGGGATTGCAGCCGTAAGACCATGGGGCAATGTTGGCGATATTGGTGCCGCCATTCAGCCGATCGCCCATGCCAATGGCTTTTCAGTGGTCACCGACTTCTGCGGCCATGGGGTTGGCAATGATTTCCATGAAGATCCCTATATCCACCACGTTGGCCACAAAGGCACGGGCATGGTGCTGGCGCCAGGCATGGTCTTCACGATCGAGCCAATGATCAATGAAGGCGTTGCCTCCTTATTCATTGATGCTGATAACGACTGGACTTCTTATACGGATGACGGAAAACTCTCCGCTCAATGGGAAAAGACGCTTCTGGTCACCGACGACGGCGTCGAAATCATTACCGAATAAACATCCGAGTGATCTAAATATCCCGAAAAACAATCTATAGAAACGATAAAGCAGAACAGTGAAGCTGCCTCAAATTTGGCGATTTTCCGTTCTGTTTTTTCATTGGCGAATATGGATGGGTAAAAGGATGAATTGTAATATTACCAATCTTTTCAGATGATTTATACGGCTTAAAAACACTTTATTTGATCAATTGCTGACACTTTAGCAAATGGAATCTGTAGCAGAACGACAAAGTTTGAATTAGAAAATTACTCGTTCTGCTTTTTCTGTATTCAAAACTCCAATCTTTAATCCTGAAGACCGGATTGAACTTGATGAGTAATTCAGCCCCAGATAGACTGAAGTCATGAAAACGAAAACACCTTTATTCTTTGATCTTGACGGAACTTTATGGGATACCCGTCAGAAGATTGCTGACAGCTGGAACAATACCCTTGAACGAGAAGGACTGTCCCGCAGAGTCATCCTTGAAAACCTTTCCCCGCTCCTTGGCAAAACCATGGATGCCTTCCGCAAGTTTTATCTGCCTGAGCTTCCCATTCAGGAAGCAGAAGCAATCATGGCCAAACTGGAAACCCAGGAAGTCATCGACTTGCAAAGTGGATGCCAGTCCTGCATTTATGACCATGTCATTTCGACTCTGAAAGAACTGGCTAAAGATCACTATATCGGCATCGTCTCCAACTGCCAGATCGGATACATTGAAGACTTCATTGCCAACGCAAACCTTGAAGACGTGATTGATGGTCATCTTTGTTATGGTGAAACCCTTGAAAGCAAAGATAAAACCATCCAGGCCCTCATGGCCAGAGACAACCTGGAAAAAGCAATCTACATTGGCGATACCAATGGGGATAAACAAGCCGCAATGGATGCTGGCATCCCATTCATCTGGGTGAAATACGGCTTTGGTGAACAGGTAGAACCAAAAGGAATCAATGACTTTGAAGAACTTCTGAGCATGGAGTACTGAGGATGGAGTATTAACTATAGAGTATCGACTACAGAGGCAGAAACAGAAATAAACAGAAATAAACAGAAATAACAGAAATATATGAGGCACAAAGACACAAGAGACCTTTAAAGATCTGTTCGATTCGCCAAGACGTCGGGAATTCAAAATAAACCAGTCAGGTAGAGCGACCCGGTATCCGTTAGAACAATCAGGGATCCGTAAAGCAATCCGCAAATAATAAGCCGGTCTTCTGGGCAGGAAATCACAAAAGATTTCAAGAGAAGACCGGCTTATCTTAATAATAAGAAAACCAACTCTTCTGAAATACAGTCTGAAACCATACTGCAAGACTTTGGCAAAATGAAAAGAAAAGGTGAAAAAGACTGAAACCTAAGCCGAAAATCTGGAGAAAAGGCTTACACAGAATTTCTTTAAAATTTTTGAGATAAGAGGTTGACAACAGGCGATTAGTGGGATTATGATCATCAAGCTTTTGTTCAAGGGCTAAGCCGAGATCGATCCATCAGGATCTGGTTGGACAGCATAGCCTCAAAGGGCAGAAACGACATCTTGTGAATAAATAAAAATTATTCACAAAAGGCTTGATCCACAGTATCCGTTGTGTTACTATGGTTGAGCGCAAGGGAAATGGCTTCCCGACAGTGCAGATCATCGCTAGATATCGAAGAAATCATCGGCTGTGAAAATCTTAAAAATATTTCACAAAAGATGTTGACGAATGATCGGGCTGATGATAAGATAAACAAGCCTTGTGAGGGAAATTAATTCACTCACAAACAGATGGCTCTTTGAAAACTCTGATTACAGACAATTCAATATTCGAAATTAACACGTCGATTCTTGAAACAACACTTAATACTTCAATAATCAATTCACGAAATATAAACGCAATAGCGTTGAGTCAATATCAAATGGAGAGTTTGATCCTGGCTCAGGATGAACGCTGGCGGCATGCCTAATACATGCAAGTCGAACGGAACACTTTTGTGTTCAGTGGCGAACGGGTGAGTAACACGTAGATAACCTGCCCATATCCGGGGGATACGCTTTGGAAACGAAGTCTAAAACCCCATAGGAAAACAGAAGGCATCTTCTGTTTTTGAAACAGGCCCTAAAGCCTGGGAGATGAATGGATCTGCGGTGCATTAGTTAGTTGGCAGGGTAAAAGCCTACCAAGACGATGATGCATAGCCGGCCTGAGAGGGCGATCGGCCACACTGGGACTGAGACACGGCCCAGACTCCTGC